>JBOHED010000049.1:0-5269 GCA_050700915.1 Actinopolymorphaceae bacterium
CGGGGTGGCTCAACGTCGGACAGGCCCAGGTGCTCGACCTGCGCTGGCTGGTGGTGCCGGGTTCGGTCCGCGAGTCCCTGCTGACCGGCGTCCTCGGCCTGCAGGCCAAGCCGACCGTGATCGAGACCGTGGCCTGGCTCGGCTACTTCGTACCCCTCGCTCTCTACGTCGGCTGGCCGGCTGCCCGGCGACCACGTGCCAGCACCACCGAGGCGCCGACTGCCGAGACGGAGCCGGCACCCCGAGCGTCGCGGTGAGACGCCCACCATCCACGCACGCACCTACCCAGGTCAGACGAAAGGTCAGGCTGTGAAATCTCCCGCGTCATCGACGCTCGGACGTACCACCATCGTCGTCGTCGCCGTCCTTGCGGGCATGCTGTCCGGCTGCCAGAAGGTCGTCACCGACGCCGACAGCGGCAACGACGGCCGCAAGGAGAGCAACCGTACGGTCGCGGTGACCATCGCCGACTCCGGTTGCGTCGTCGAGCCGGCGTCGATCTCGGCAGGTCCGACGACGTTCAAGGTCAGCAACACCGAAGCCACGACCGTCAATGAGGCGGAGCTGATCAACGACGTCGGCCGGATCCTCGCCGAGCGGGAGAACCTCAGCCCCGGCCTTTCCGGTTCGTTCTCGCACAATCTCGATGCCGGCGACTACAGCATCTACTGCCCTGGCGCGCAGGAGGAGACGGTGAAGTTCACCGTGACCGGTGGCGCGAAGGCGGCGACCACTCCCCCGTCCGAGGCTGGCGAGCAGCTCGCCCAGGGCGTCTCCGGGTACGCGGAGTACGTACAGGACCAGACCGGGCAGCTGGTCACGGCGACGAAGGCGTTCACCGACGCCGTCCGCGCCGGGGATCTCGCCAAGGCGAAGCAGCTCTATGGCCCCGCCCGCGTCTTCTACGAACGCATCGAGCCGGTGGCCGAGAGCTTCGGCGATCTCGACCCCGCGATCGACGCGCGCGTCAACGACGTGGAGGATCCGGCGGACTGGACCGGCTTCCACCCGCTGGAGCGGGCACTGTGGGAGAAGGGCACGACCGACGGTCTCACCGAGCTCGCCGACAAGCTCGACGCCGATGTGACGAAGCTGGACCAGCTCGTGCAGGACGTCACCTACCAGCCGGCCGACCTCGCCAACGGCGCGACGACACTCCTCACCGAGGTCGCCCTGACGAAGATCACCGGCGAGGAGGAGCGGTACTCCCACCTCGACCTGCTCGACATCTGGGCCAACGTCGACGGTGCGAAGCGGTCCTTCGACCTGCTCTCCCCCGCGCTGAAGCAGATCGACGGCGAGCTCGTCGGCACCGTCAACTCCCGCTTCACCGATGTCAACCAGACCCTGGCGTCCCACCGGGACGACACGTCGTTCGTGAGCTACTCCGACCTGTCCAAGGACGAGGTACGGCATCTGGCGAACCAGGTCGACGCCCTCGCCGAACCGCTGTCCCTGGTCGCCGAGAAGGTGGTGTCCTACAAGTGAGCTCCGACCGAGCCGCCGACGCAGATCGCAGTGCAGGTACAGACTCCGACAGCAGGACCCTCGGGCGTTCCCCGATGTCGCGGCGGGGGTTCCTGTCCGGCGCAGCAGGGGTCGGCGGCGTCGCGGTGGGCGCCGGGGCGACGGGGGCGTTCGCCGCGACGCAGGACGATGGCCCACCAGCGGTCCGGCCGGTCGGCGACGTCGTCTCCTTCTACGGCGACCATCAGGCCGGCATCGACACGCCTGCCCAGGAACGGCTGGTCTTCGCGTCGTTCGACGTCACCACGGATCGGCGGGACGACCTCGAAGCCATGCTGAAGGAGTGGACGGCCGCCGCCGCCAAGCTGACGAGGGGCGCACCGGTGGGTGAGGTGGCCGGACACCCGATGGCACCTCCCGAAGACACCGGCGAGGCGGAGGGCCTGCCCGCTGCCAACCTCACCTTGACAGTGGGCTTCGGACCGTCGCTGTTCGATCGGTTCGGCCTCGCGGCACGCAGACCCGCCGCGCTGCAGGAGATCCCCGCGCTCCCGACCGACGAGCTCGATGCCGACCGGAGCGGCGGCGACCTGTGTGTCCAGGCGTGTGCCGACGACGCACAGGTCGCGTTCCACGCCGTACGCAACCTGCTGCGGATCGGGCGCGGCGCCGTGGTGATGCGGTGGTGCCAGCTGGGTTTCGGTCGTACGTCCACGACGAGCCGGAACCAGTCGACACCGCGCAACCTGATGGGCTTCAAGGACGGCACCAGGAACATCGTCGCCGAGGAGACGAAGGACATGCGGTCGTTCGTCTGGGTGGGCGAGGACAGCGACCAGGCATGGATGCGCGGCGGCAGCTATCTCGTCGCGCGCCGGATCCGGATGCTCATCGAGTCGTGGGACCGCGACCGGCTCGAGGACCAGGAGCTCGTCATCGGCCGGCAGAAGGTGGGCGGCGCTCCGCTGACCGGCGTCCATGAGCACGACAAGGTAGATCTGGCGGCGAAGCTGCCCGACGGTTTGCTGGCCGTGGACGAGAACGCCCACATCCGGTTGGCGGCGCCGGCCACCAACGACGGGCAGCGGATGCTGCGCCGCGGCTACTCGTTCACCGACGGGATGGATCCGCGGACCGGGCAGCTCGACGCGGGTTTGTTCTTCCTCTGCTTCCAGCGCGACCCGGAGCGGCAGTTCGTCGCCATCCAGCGCCGGCTCGGGGCGTCGGACCTGCTGAACGAATACATCAAGCACGTCGGCAGCGCGGTCTTCGCCTGCCCGCCGGGCGTACGCCCAGGCGGCTTCTGGGGCCAGGGCCTCTTCGCGTAGCTCGGAACTCGCCCCGATCCGTCAGGCCGTGCCGGTCGAGGCGTCCGTCTCGGCCAGGACGGCCGCCCGCCCGGCTTCCAGTCGGGCGACAGGCACCCGGAACGGCGAGCAGGAAACGTAGTCGAGCCCTGCCTGGTGGAAGAAGTGCACCGACACGGGGTCGCCACCGTGCTCTCCGCACACGCCGATCTCGAGGTCGGGCCTCGCCGCCCGGCCCTCCGCACTGGCGAGGCGTACCAGCCGGCCGACTCCCTCGACATCGAGCGACTCGAACGGCGACACCCCGAAGATCCCCCGGTCGAGGTACGCCGGGAAGAACTCGCCCTCCACATCGTCGCGGGACAGGCCCCAGACCGTCTGCGTGAGGTCGTTCGTACCGAAGGAGAAGAACTCCGCCGCGGAGGCGATCCGACCCGCCGTCAGCGCCGCGCGCGGGAGCTCGATCATCGTCCCGATCGGGATCGGCAGGGTGACGCCCCAGCGTTCCAGGACCTCGTGGATCGCCCGGAGAGCCTCCTCGCGCATCAGCTCAAGCTCCTGCACGGCGCCGACCAGCGGGATCATGATCTCGACCCGGGGATCGCCGCCGGCCTGGGCACGGGCCGCCGCCGCCTCCGTCAAAGCCCGCACCTGCATCGCGTACAACCCGGGGACGACCAGGCCGAGGCGGACGCCACGCAGGCCCAGCATGGGGTTCTGCTCGTGCAACCTGCGGACCGCGGTGAGCATCCGGCGGTCGGAGCCGGCCGGGCCGCCGGACCCACCTGGCTCTCCGCCGCGCGACTCCGCCATCGCCACCCGGACCGAGAGCTCCGTCAGGTCGGGCAGGAACTCGTGCAGCGGCGGGTCGAGCAGGCGTACGGTCACCGGCAGTCCGTCCATGGCCTCCAGGACGCCCGCGAAGTCGTCCCGCTGCAGGGGCAGCAACGCCGCCAACGCCTCCTCCCGCTCGTCGGCTGTCTCGGCCAGGATGAGCCGCTCGACATACCCGCGTCGCTCGCCGAGGAACATGTGCTCCGTACGACACAGGCCGATCCCGCCCGCACCCATCGAGCGGGCGCGGATCGCGTCGGGTGGCAGGTCGGCGTTCGCCCGTACGTCCAGCCGGCGACGGGCGTCCGCGATGGTCATGATCCGGTGGACAGCCCGAACCAGGTCGTCGGCCTCGCCGCTGCCGGGGTCCAGATCGCCCTCGAAGTACCGCATCACCGGCGAGTCGACGACGGGAACCTCGCCCAGGAAGACTTCTCCAGTCGTACCGTCGACCGAGATCACGTCACCCTCGCGGACCTCGACACCGCCGGGTGCGGTGAAGAACCGCCCCGCCGTGTCGACCTCGAGCTGGTCCGCGCCACACACGCAGGTCTTTCCCATGCCGCGTGCGACGACCGCCGCGTGCGAGGTCTTGCCGCCTCTGCTGGTGAGGATGCCGCGGGCCGCGATCATGCCGTCCAGGTCGTCCGGTGTCGTCTCGCGGCGGACGAGGATGACGTCTTCACCGGCGCGCGCCTTCTCCACCGCCGTCGCGGTGGAGAACACCGCCCTGCCGACGGCCGCACCAGGTGAGGCGTTCATGCCGCGGGCGATCCGGTGCCGGTCGGCGCCGCCGTCGAAGCGCGGGAACATCAGCTGGGCCAACTGCTCTCCGTCGACCCTGCGCAGCGCCTCGTCGTCGTCGACCAGGCCCTCGTCGACGAGCTGGGTGGCGATCCGGAACGCCGCCCCCGCGGTCCGCTTGCCGACCCGGGTCTGGAGCATCCAGAGCTTGCTCCGTTCGATGGTGAACTCGATGTCGCACAGGTCGCGATAATGACCCTCGAGCGTCGACATGATGGCCAGCAGCCCGTCATAGCAGCGACGATCGATGCGGGCCAACTCGGTCAGCGGTAGCGTGTTCCGGATACCGGCGACGACGTCCTCGCCCTGCGCGTTGGGCAGATAGTCGCCGTAGATCCCGCGCGCCCCCGATGCCGGGTCGCGGGTGAACGCCACGCCGGTACCCGAATCCCCGCCCAGGTTGCCGAACACCATCGCGACCACATTGACGGCCGTGCCGAGGTCGGCCGGAATGCTTTCCTGCCGGCGATAGGTCACCGCCCGTGGCGCGTTCCAGCTGTCGAATACCGCTCGGACGGCGGCGTCGAGTTGGTCACGTGGACTCTGCGGAAATTCGTGTCCGGACTCGTCTTCGACAATGCGTTTGTACGCCGCGACCAGATCCCTCAGGGCGTCGGTGTCGAGATCGATGTCGTGGGCCGCCTTGCGCTCTGATTTCGCCTTGTCGAGCGCGGCATCGAATCGGGCGCCGTCGATTCCGAGCACCGTCTTTCCGTACATCTGGACGAGACGGCGATAGGAGTCCCACGCGAAGCGTTCGTCGTGTGCGCGTGCGGCCAGGCCGTGGACGGAATCGTCGGTGAGACCGATGTTGAGGACCGTGTCCATCATGCCGGGCATGGAGAACTTCGCACCCG
>JBOHED010000050.1:0-2252 GCA_050700915.1 Actinopolymorphaceae bacterium
GCCGTCTTCTGCTGCAACGACGCCACCGCGCTCGGCGCGCTCGCCACCCTGCGCGAACGCGGCCTTCAGGTGCCGGACGACGTCTCCGTCGTGGGTTACGACGACATCGGGCTCGCCGCCCAGGCGGCGCCGCCGCTCACGACCGTCCGCGTGGACAAGGAACTCATGGGCGCCCAGGGCGTCTGGCATCTCGTGCAGCGCCTCTGGCGTCCGGCCATAACCAGCCGAGAGACCTTGCTCGAGGTTTCGCTGGTCGTCCGCGACTCCACCGCACGCCCACGCCGTCCCTCCCCCCACCACCTTCACCCCCTCACCCACTCCCGGTCGCCCGAGGGACGTCCGGACCTGCCGTCAAGGGAGCCATAGTCATGGGCGATCCACAGTCGACGTACCCACCGCCCCAGGCGCTGGGAGCGACACTCACCCGAAGGAGCATGCTGCGCGCCTTCGCCGCCGGGGCGGTGCTGACAACGGGCGGCTTTGCGCTGTCTGCCTGCCAGAAGGACTCCGGCGAGGGCGGCGGCTCGGCCGATGTCACACTCAGGGTCGGCGGCGTCCCCAACCCCGATCCCTACCCGGTCATGCCGTCGGCCGCGAAGCAGCAGAAGGACCCCAACGCACGGGGGTACGCCGAGGCCCTCCAGGGCTGGCTCAAGCAGAATCCCGGCGTCAAGCTCACCCACATCAACGCCGACATCCAGGACACCGAGGCGCTGGTCGCGTCGATCGGCGGTGGCACGGCTCCCGACCTGTTCATCGGCAACGTGCTCGGCAGTTGGGGTTCGGGAAACATCCGCAACGCGTTCGTCCAGGGGCTTGCCGCCGACGTCACCGAGCTGGCCGAGAAGTATCAGTTCGGCAAGAAGCTCAACCCGGTCGTCAAGCCCGCATGGGACTTCTGGCAGATCGACGGCAAGCGGTACGGCCTTCCTTACGAATACTCCGGTGCCGGCCAGGGTCTCTACTACCGGCGCGACTTCCTCGAAGACGCCGGGATCTCCGACATCCCGTTCGACCGGACGTGGACGTGGCAACGGGTACGCGAGATCGCGAAGGCCACCACGTCGGGCAAGCGCAAAGGCATCGCCCTCGTCAACTGGAACTACTGGGCGCCCCTGTCCGCCAACGCGCACGGACTCCTCACCGACGTGCCCGCACCAGACACGAACTGGAACTGGCGCGCCGACCTCACCACCCATGCCGACACCTGGGTCAGGGCGATCGAGCTGTTCCGCGGCATGGTCTTCGCCGACGAGTCCGTGCGTACCGACATCACCTTCGACGACGGGCAGGCCAACGCGGCCTTCACCCGGGCAGAGGTGGGCATGTGGATGGGCAACCCGGCGGCGTTGGTCCACAGCCCCAACGACCCGGCGGCGGCGAAGTTCGTATCACCCACCGGCAAGCCGTACGAGGAGATCGTCGGCTGGATCCCGCTGCCGTTCGGACAGGATGGCTTCTACGACGGAACGGCCCGCTACGGCAACGCGATGATCTCCTTCCGGCCCGACGCCGACGACGACGTGCTGGAAAAGGCCGTAGGCATGCACGCCTACATGATGGGGCCGGGTCTCACCACCCAGATGAAGGTGATCAACGAGGAGACGAAGGACCTCCGCAACGTCTACGGCGGCTATGTCGGCGGGTCCATGATCCCGACGAACACGATGATCCCGGTGTTCGCCGAGAGCCTCGAGGACCTGCCCGGCAGCGCCGAGGAGGCATGGGGCAAACCGATCGTCGACGCCTACTCCGCTGGCACCAAACTGAACCCCACCCCGCCGCAGGAGCAGTTCTTCCCGGCGGAGGAAAGTCCCGGACCAGCGGGTACGGCGTCCGACGACGCGATCAACCGCTGGGCGTTCGAACGCAAGGTCCGCGATCTCCGGTCAGAGCTTGCGAAACTCGAGCAGACGGTGAACAAGACCAACGACGGCTTCACGTCCAGCATCGACGACGAGGTGTTCCTGGAGTCCGCCCGGAAGTACTACGCCGCACTGGACAAGGTGTGGCATGCGGGAGCGCCGGACTTCCACGCCGAGGTCTACGCACCCTGGTACGCCGACAAGGTTCGACCCGCGTTGGGCTGAAAGGAGGGCTCGGCGCCAGGTTGGGCAGAGACTAACAGGCGAAGCTACGGCTGAGTTCTCGTTCGACGTAGCTGTCGGAGCACCTCCCGAAGATGATCGTTGAGTACCTCGCCGGCTGTCCCATCTGTCGAGGATCCGTCGCGGACGATGCCGCTCAGGGCA
>JBOHED010000051.1:0-2635 GCA_050700915.1 Actinopolymorphaceae bacterium
CCTCGGCCACCTTCGTACGCTCGAGCGGGGTTGCCCAGATCAGCCGGCTCTCGATGACCACGAGACGCCGCTGAGTAACCAGCACGGTGACCGGGCCACCGGCGCGACACACGAGCTCGGCGGCGAACGCGATCCGCTCGTCACCCTCCATGAACGTGGCGAGCGCACGGTCGACCATCTCGGTCGGCAGCGGCTCGGCGGTCTCGGCCCTGCGTGGCGTGGATGGTCGCGGCCCGTCGCCTCCCCAGCTCGTGTCGACGTCGGGCAGGGCGCCCGCGGCCCTGGCCGCGTCCAGCAGCGTGGGGAAGAAGTCGTGGAACGCCTCCGCGTCACGGATCCGCATCGTCGTGGTGAACTCACCGCCCGAGGGCCCGCCGGTCGTCCTCACTGTCACGGCGAAGTCGCCGAGGCTGGGCTCGATCGGGCGACCCGCGAAGACGAGGTACGCGAGTGCCACCGCAGTCACCCGCTCGCGGGCCTCGAAGATGACCCGCCGGTCGGTGACGAAGGCGAAGCCCGCCGCGTTCCCCTCCTGCGGGAAGCGCACCGCGACTCGCGCACGCGGCCGCTCCCCGGGCTGCATCACCGACTTCACCAGCAGCCAGTCGCGTGACTCCGCCGCGATGGCGCGGTTGCGCTGGGTCGCTGCCCGTACGTGGAGATCTTCCAACGCACGGTCACCGACCGTGATGCTGACCGATTTCCTGCGGAAGCGCACGTGCCGCAGATTAGACCGTCGGCGTACGTCTCCCAAAAATGCGCCCGAAAGAGCGGCGGTCTCGACCGCGGAGGTAGCCCAGACCTTTTCCACGGCCAGCGAGAGACGAGGACGGGGCGACGTTCTGCCGCCGATCGCCGTTGCACGGGCGGATGCCGCGTGGCAATATGCTTCGAATGCCAGTGGCGGTTTCCGACCCCGTGCGGGAGCATTTCGAGTCTGCCCTCGCCTCGCTGGTCCGCAAGCTCGAATCCGACCCCACGGTCGTTGCCGCGATGCTCTTCGGCAGCCTGGCCTATGCGACGGTGTGGGAGCGCTCCGACATCGACCTGGTGATCGTCCGCGATGACCGGAAGGCGCGGAGCGGTTCCGAGAGCGTGCCCTTGACCGAGATGGGCGTACTCATCAACGCTTCCGTTGTGACTCGCGCCGAGTTCCGGCGCAGGATCCAGTCAGCTACGGGGCCTTTCATGTCGATGAATTCCCTTGGCCGGATCCTGTTCACCCGGGACGATGGCCTGCGCCGCGTGTTCGAGGATGCACGGATCCTGGGTGAGCACGACCGGCGGGTCGCCCTGCTGCGCAGCGCCGCTGGTGTGCTCCCGCTGCTGGACAAGACGGAGAAATGGCTGGAGGTCGTGGACGACCCGCATTACGCGGCCGTGTGGCTGATGGACGCGGTGCGGGCGCTGGCCGTCGTCGAGGTGCTCCTCCAGGGCGAGATTCCCAACCGGGAGGCGCTGGTCCGGGCCCTGGAGCTGAACCCCGCCTTCTTCGAGAGCGCCTACACCCGCTTCCTGGGCGTACCGCCGACGCGCGCCACTGTGCGTACGGAACTGGATCGGGTCGACGACTATCTGGTCTCGCGCCAGGAAGAGCTGTTCGGGCTCCTGCTCGACTACTTCCGCGAGGAGGCGACGATCCGTTCGCTGAGCGAGATCAGCGCCACTTTCGAGCGTGAGTACGGGATCGGCACCGCCGCCTACCTCGCCTGCCCCTGGCTTGCCGCCCACGAGGTGCTGGTCCCGGCCTCGGTGCCCTATCACCTGACCGAGCACAGCCGGGTCGAGCTCGACGCCCAGGCCTACCTGATCCCAGGCTGATGGACGCCACGCCACGTACCAGGATCTCGATCCGGGGTGCACGCGAGCACAACCTCAAGAACATCACCGTCGACATCCCGCGCGACCAACTGGTGGTGCTGACCGGGCTCTCCGGATCGGGTAAGTCGTCGCTCGCCTTCGACACGCTCTATGCGGAGGGACAGCGCCGCTACATGGAATCGCTGTCCACGTTCGCCAAACGCTTCATCGCCCAGGTACGCAAGCCCGAGGTCGACTTCGTCCTCGGGCTCTCACCCGTCATCTCGATCGAGCAGCGGACCTCGACAGCCAACCCGCGCTCGACGGTGGGCACCATGACCGACGTCAGCAACTACCTCAACCTCCTCTACGCGACAGCCGCCGACGCCCACTGCCCGCGCTGCGGTCGGGAGGTACCGGTGCTCTCCCCGAGCCGCATCGTGGAGTGCGTTCTGGCGCTGCCGCAGGCCACGCGCGTCGACGTGCGCGCTCCGGTCTACCCGGTCCACGGGGAGGACCAGCGCTTCGTCCTCACCGAGCTGCGGCGCAAGGGCTACCGCCACCTCGTCGCCGACGGCCGCGAACTGGACCTGGCCGAGGACCTCGAACTGCCTGACCAGGAGTTCGCCACCCTCGAGGTCGTCTGCGACCGTCTGAGCGTGCACCGCGGGGCGGAGCGCCAACTGCTCACCGCCGTGCGCGACGCCCTGGTCACGGGCGAGAACTTCGTCCGGGTCGTGCCCACCGCCCCGGCGGCGCTCGAGCTCGGCTGCCCGGAGCATGGATTCGTCGCCTCCGACCTGGTCCACCAGCTGTTCATGTTCAACAACCCGGC
>JBOHED010000052.1:0-9360 GCA_050700915.1 Actinopolymorphaceae bacterium
AACCGGCAGACCATCGGGGACAACCCCGACCTGCTCCTGCCGGGCCAGATCCTCACACCACCGCAGCGGTGACCATGCCGCAACGACCCGACCACCACCAGCCGATCAACCAGCAGAACCTCGACCAGCAGAACCTCGACCACCAGGACCTCGACCACCAGCAGCGACGTCAGCTCAGCAGGACATTTCGATCCCGGGGGACCACACGATGACTGCCACCCAGACCATGCCGCGGCCAAGGACCCAGCCCGACGTTCACCAGCTCCCACGCCGGATTCCCGGCCCGGCCACCGAACCTCCCTACGACGACGAACGCGGCTTCGACGCCGACCGCCCGCTCACCGACGGCTCGCTCGCGCTGGACATCTCGGCGAGCGTCACCATCGCCGAGCCGGCAGTCGACGAGCCTGGTGTCGACGGGCCTGGTGTCGAGGAGCCCGGTGTTGGGCGGCACCTCCGAGTCGTGGAGGGAACCGGCTCGAAGCGGCCGTCGGAGGACCCGTTTTTCGCGCCGCAGCCGACGCCCCGGGGCGCGCTACCCGATCCGACATCGTGGTGCGGCCGGTTCGTTCAGGCTCTGGTTGAGGTGCTCACCGGAGACCGCCCCTCCGCCCAACTGCTGCGCTGGACCAACGAACGTGTCTACGCCGACGTCGTGACGCGAGTCCGCGCACTCGGCGGGGCGCCGCTCACCGGCCGCGGCAGCCGTGGTCGGGTCCATGTCCGGTCGGTCCACGTGTGCGAGCCGCGCGACGGGGTCGCCGAGGCCGCCATCCATGTCAAGCACGGCGGACGTTCGCGGGCGGTTGCCGTGCGGGTCGAAGGGCTCGACGGTCGTTGGCGATGCACCGCACTGAACCTCGGCTGATCACCTACTGACGACCAGCTCCGACGACCTGCATCGTCAGCTTTCCATCCGCGCGCGGGCCTTGGGGTCGCCGTGGCAGCGCTTGTACTTGCGGCCGGACCCACACGGGCACGCCGCATTGCGAGGGGTGCCGGAGTAGTCGGCATGGGCACCGGGCGCGGCACCGGAGCGGCCGGCCGACACGTTCCGGCGTACGACTCCACCCTCTCCGTCGACGGTCGGAGCGCTGTAGGACAGGTGCGCCGGACGCTGCGGACCCGCAAGCCCCCGGGCCACCACGCGTTGGGTCCGCGCGGACGGATCGACCTCGGAAGCGTCGCCGGTCGGACGGTCCGGGGCAGCCGCGGCGGGCGCGCCCTCGGCCGGGGTGGTCGGCTCGGCGACCTGGACCTCGAGGCTGAACAGATAGCCGACCGACTCCTCCTTGATGGCATCCATCATCGCCATGAAGAGGTCGTAGCCCTCCCGCTGATACTCCACCAGCGGGTCGCGCTGGGCCATTGCCCGCAGCCCGATGCCCTCGCGGAGGTAGTCCATCTCGTAGAGGTGTTCACGCCACTTGCGGTCGAGGACCGAAAGGATCACCCGGCGTTCGACCTCGCGGAGCACCTCGGAGCCCAGCTCGGCCTCTCGCCGTGCGTACGCCTGATGGGCGTCGTCGCGCAGCTTGACGAGGAGGAAGTCCCGGCTGATGTTCTGCCGCCCGCCGGCCTCGGCCTCCAGCCTGGAGATGGTGAGGCTCACCGGGAAGATCTGCTTGAGGTCGGTCCAGAGCTGGTCGAGGTTCCACTCGTCGGGATAACCCTCGGTCGCGGCACCGACGTACGACTCGATCGTGTCGTCGATCATCGGCTCGACCTGCTCATGGACGTCCTCGCCCTCGAGGACCCGGTGGCGTTCGTCGTAGATGATGTGCCGCTGCCGGTTGAGCACGTCGTCGTACTTCAGGACGTCCTTGCGGATCTCGAAGTTCATCGCCTCGACCTGCGCCTGCGCCGAGGCGATCGCGCCGGTGACCCGCTTGTTCTCGATCGGTACGTCGTCGGGGATGTTGAGGGTGTTGAGCACCCAGTCGACCCAGTCGGACTTGAACCGCTTCATCAGGTCGTCCTGCAGGGAAAGGTAGAACCGGCTCTCGCCCGGGTCACCCTGCCGTCCGGACCGGCCGCGCAGCTGGTTGTCGATCCGCCGGGACTCGTGCCGCTCGGTGCCGAGGACGTAGAGGCCGCCGAGGGCGGTCACCTCGTCGTGTTCGGCGGCCACCGCCTTCCGGAACCGTTCGAGCGTGGCCGGCCAGGCGCTTTCGTACTCCTCGCGGTTCGCGCTCGGGTCGAGACCCATCTCGCGCAGCTCGATGTCGGCGAGGAACTCCGCATTGCCGCCGAGCATGATGTCGGTGCCTCGACCGGCCATGTTGGTGGCGACGGTGACGGCGCCCTTCCGGCCCGCCTGGGCGATGATCGTCGCCTCACGCGCGTGGTTCTTCGCGTTGAGCACCTCGTGCGGGACACCCACGCGAACGAGCAGTGAGGACAGCAGCTCGGAGTTCTCCACGCTCGTCGTACCGACCAGCACCGGCTGGCCCCTGGAGTGGCGCTGGGCCAGGTCCTCGACCACCGCGGCGAACTTCGCCTCGGTGGTGCGGTAGATCAGGTCGGGCTGGTCCGCGCGGACCATCGGGCGGTTGGTGGGGATGATGGTGACACCGAGCTTGTAGATCTTGTCGAACTCGGCAGCTTCCGTCATCGCCGTGCCCGTCATGCCGGCGAGCTTGTCGTAGAGACGGAAGAAGTTCTGCAGTGTGATCGTGGCGAAGGTCTGGTTCTCCTCCTTGACCGGGACGCCTTCTTTCGCCTCGATCGCCTGGTGCAGGCCCTCGTTGTAGCGGCGGCCCGAAAGGATCCGTCCGGTGTGCTCGTCGACGATGAGGACCTCGCGGTCGACGACGACGTAGTCCTTGTCGAGCCGGAACAGCTCCTTGGCGCGGATCGCGTTGTTGAGGAACTGGACGAGCGGCGTGTGCACGGCTTCGTAAAGATTGTCGATGCCGAAGTGGTCCTCGACCTTGTCGATGCCCGGCTCCAGCACACCGACCGTGCGCTTCTTGATGTCGACCTCGTAGTCGGCCTCGGGCCGCATCCTGGCGACGACCTTGGCGAACTCCTCGTGCATCCTCGAGGCGCCCTCCGCCGCCGGACCGGAGATGATCAGCGGGGTACGGGCCTCGTCGATGAGGATCGAGTCGACCTCGTCCACGATCGCGAAGTGATGTCCCCGCTGGACGCACTCCTCCAGGGTCCAGGCCATGTTGTCGCGGAGGTAGTCGAAGCCGAACTCGTTGTTGGTGCCGTAGGTGATGTCGCAGGCGTACGCCTCGCGGCGTTCGGCCGGGCTCATCTGGGAAAGGATCACTCCCACGGAGAGGCCGAGGAAGCGGTGGATCCGCCCCATCCACTCGCTGTGGTACTGCGCGAGGTAGTCGTTGACCGTGATGACGTGGACACCCTTGCCGGTCAAGGCGTTGAGGTAGGCCGCGAGCGTGGAGGCCAGGGTCTTGCCCTCGCCGGTCTTCATCTCCGGGATGTGGCCTCTGTGGAGCGCTCCCCCGCCCATGATCTGGACGTCGAAGTGCCGCTGCCGCACGGTGCGCTTCGCCGCCTCACGGACGGTGGCGAACGCCTCGGACTCGAGATCGTCCAGCGACTCGCCGGCGGCCAGCCGGGCCCTGAACTCGCCGGTCATCGCCCGAAGCTTGGCGTCCGACATCGCCACGAAGTCCTCTTCGATGGCATTGACCTCTTTGGCGACCTGGTGCAGCTTCTTGAGGGTTCGGCCCTCGCCGGCGCGCAGGATCTTGTCGAGCAGGACAGGCACGGACTCTCGGCTCCTCGTCGTAGCGGTTGCGACAACGCTGGGGTGGGCGGCCGGCAGGCAGGGATGTCAACTCCTCCTGCCCACCTCCGGCCATCGTAGGCGACATCCGCCACACCGTGTTTGTGCCGTCCTCCCCCTTTTGCCGGTATGCCAGCGCACCCGGCAGGGGTGGTGTCTCGGCGGAGACCACCCGGCCGGCGGCGTACGAACCGGGACAGGCACCCTGGGTGCATGGATTCCGTACGCCTGCCCGCCGGACCCGTGGTGCTGAGACGCCACCGCGACGCCGACATCGACGGAGTGCTGGACCAGTGCGACGATCCGGCGTCGCAGCGGTGGACGACCATCCCGATCCCGTATCGGCGCGAGCATGCCGAGGAGTACGTCCGGGAGCGGATCCCTTCCGGCTGGAGTCGCGGCGACTATCTCGCGCTGGCCATCGCCGACGCCTCGACCGACGAGTACCTCGGCACGATCAACTTACGGGTGGACGGTACGGGTGCCGGCGGGATCGGCTTCGGCCTGCGCGCCTCGGCCCGGGGCAAGGGCGCGATGACGGCGGCGGTCCGGGCCGCCTGCGGGTGGGCGTTCGCCTCCGACGGTCTCGGCCTCGGCGTGATCCACTGGCAGTCGCACGTCGGCAACTGGCCCTCCCGGAAGGTCGCCTGGCGGACCGGGTTCCGGCTCGAGGGCGCCATCCGCGGCTTCTGCGTCTCGCGTGGTAAGCGCTATGACGGCTGGATCGGCTCGCTGCGCGCCCAGGACCCTCGCGAGCCCGCCGCGCCGTGGTACGACGTGCCGGTCCTCCGCTCCGACGCCTGCGTTCTCCGGCCCTTCCGTACCTCCGACGTCGACGCCGTGGTGGAAGGCTGCGCCGACCCGGTGACCCAGCGCTGGCTCGGGGGCCTGCCGACGCCCTACACCGCGGGCGACGCCCTCGGCTACATCCAGAGCCGGGAGGAGGAACACGCCAGCGGGCGCGGAATCTACTGGGCGCTGGGCGATCCGGTCTCTGACGAGTGCATCGGTTCGTTCGGGCTGATGGGTGTCGAGCGCACGACGGGGACCGCCGAGATCGGCTACTGGGTGCATCCGAAGGCACGTGGCCGCGGGGTCGCGACCGCGGCGACCCGGCTGGTCGTCCGGCACGCTGCCATCGCCACCGAGGACGGCGGGATTGGGCTGCGCCGGCTGACCCTGCGGGCAGCTGTCACCAACGCCGCGTCGGCGAAGGTGGCCGAACGGGCCGGCTTCGTCGCATCGGGCCGGGCCCGGGCGGCGGAGCGACTCGGCGACGGAACGTACGAGGACCTGATCGCCTTCGACCTGCTCACCAGCGAACTGCCCACGGATGCGGAGTGGTGAGTGGCCACCGCCGCACGCGTGCGGGTCATGGCGGGTGGTTCGCCGGACATGCGAAGGGCGGCTGCCTCCCACGCCGGACAGCCGCCCCGAATCCCGGTGACCTTCGCCGCGGCCATGTAAGCGCAGGGGTGGGCGCGAGCGACGTGGCCTCGCCGGGAGCCTGTCCGAGCATGCCACCTTTGTCCCTTGGCTGAAAACCGGGTCCCCCAAATCCGTGCCGCATTTTCGTTCCGCATAACGAGGTTCTCATCCGGCAACGGCTCAGCGCGCGCCTCACGCCACCGTCGGTGACCGCTCGAGCGCGTTCGGAAGATGGACGAGGGAACTGATCTCCGCGTCAGGAGTGATTCCGGACGGGCACGCCTCGCCACACCTGTTGAGCCAGACGCCGCGCCAGCCAGCACGTTGGGCGCCGACCACATCAGTGTGCAGTGAGTCGCCGACCATGACGGGAGGCGTGCGGTGGCCTCCCACCGTCGCGGCAGCGAGGTCGTAGAGCCGCAGATCGGGCTTGCTCACTCCGTGGTCCTGGGCGAGGACGACCGCCTCGAACCTTCCCGCGAGCCCGCAGCGCTCAGGATCACCGTTGCCGTTGGTGAGAAGCCCGAGCCGGTACGAACGTGCTGCCAGTGCATCGAACGCCGGAACCACATCGGGATAGAGCTCGATGTCGCCGAACCGGTGTCGCATGAACAGTGCGTGCAGGTCGCGGGCAAGGCCGGAGTCAGGTCCGCCGCAGCGCCGAACCGTCCGGGCGAAGGCTTCCATCCTGATCTGTTCCATCGTCCAGCCCGCGTCGCGGTGTTCGGCCGCGACGTGGTCGCGGTCGGCGATGAGCGACTCGACAGAGAGCTTCTCGGTCGAGGGCTCCGCCCGCCGGATCCGCAACTCGTCGAGCACGATCGCCAGGGCATGCCGCATCACCCGTTGGAAGTCCCAGAGGGTCTGGTCCCCGTCAAAGAAGACGAACGGCTTGCCCGTCACGCGAGGACAGCCTTCTGCAGGGGACGTGCGAGGTCTCCCCGGTCGACGACGTCGATGCCCGCGAGGCCGAGCCACTCCGCCATGTTGGCGAGCTCGGCCGCGAGTTCGGCGGCGGTCTCCGGCGGTGCGTGCTCCTCGGCGAACGCCGACTGCACGCGCAGGACCCGGGCGGCCCGGTCCGCCTTGAGATCGACCCGGGCGACGAACCGGTCGCCGAGCAGGAACGGAAGAACGTAGTAGCCGAAGACCCGCTTGGGCGCCGGCACATAGATCTCGATCCGGTAGTGCAACCCGAAGAGGTTCTCCGCACGGTCGCGCTCGAACACCAGCGAGTCGAACGGACCGACCAACGCCCGGGCGTTCACGCGGCGCGGGACCCTCGCCTCGCTGTGCAGGTAGGCCTGGCGGTTCCAGCCGTCGATGCGTACGGGAGTCAACTCTCCCGCGTCGACGAGTTGCGTCACCGCGGTGGCCGTCTCCCGGGCGGTGAGCCGGAAGTAGTCGCGCAGGCATTGCTGGGTGGCGACGCCGTAGGCCCGGGCGGCGATCCGGACCAGCTCACGGTGCGCCTCCTCGTCGGTCGGCGTGGGCGCGGCCGTGACCGCCGGGGGCAGCACCCGCTCGGGCAGGTCGTAGACCCGCTCGAACGCGCCGTTGCGGCCGGCCGAGGTGACCTCGCCGGTGTAGAAGAGCCACTCGAGGGCCACCTTGACGTCGCCCCAGTTCCAGCCCCAGTTGTCCCGCGGTCCGCTGGGTGCGTCGTACTCGATCTCGCGGGCTGTCAACGGTCCCTTGTCAGCGACCTCGGCACGCACCCAGTCGACGAAGCCGGGCTTCTCCTCCCCCATCCGCCGCACGTTTCCCCATGCTTCTTCGGCGGCCCGGCCCATCCGGAAGCGGAGGGCCGGCTGGGTCTGCACCGGAACGAACGACGCGACGTGCGCCCAGTACTCGAACAGCCGCCGCGGTGCCTTGCCGGCCGCCCGGTCGAGCAGCGTCGTGGGGTAGGGCCCGAGCCGGCTGTAGAGCGGCAGGTAGTGCGCGCGGCTCAGGACGTTTACCGAGTCGATCTGCAGGAGCCCGACGCGACGGAGCACCCGATCGAAGGCCCGGACGTCGGGACGGCCAGCAGGGCGCGGATCGGCGAATCCCTGAGCGGCGAGGGCGATGCGGCGGGCCTTGGCGGCGGTGAGCGTCTCCACGACCAGACATCGTGGCACGGACCACCGACAGCCCGCTCTGATCCCTCAGCCGATGGTCGCCGTGCGTTCGCCGACGGCGGCGTACGGATACCAGCCGGTCACGCGGCGGCACTCCTGGCGACCATCCGGATCGCTCCGGCCACGTCGTCGATCGGGCTGTCCCTGGCCACCTGCCCATCGGCACCGAGCAGGATCAGCTGGTCGAGCGGCTGCCCCCTGCCGCTGGCGAGGACGACGATGCGGGTGGACGGCAGCAGCGCCTTGATCCTGCGGCGGGTGTCCACGCTGTCCCAGGGCGGCATGCACGGGTCGAGGAGGACGACGTGCGGCCGGCACTCGGCGACCAGCCGGATGGCGGCCAGGCCGTCGCCAGCCTCACCGACGACGTTGATGTCGTGCTCCTGGTCCAGCAGCAGCCGAATGCCCCTGCTGGAGAGTTGGTGATTGTCGACGACAGCGACCCTGAGGGGTCCCGGGTCGCATCTGGTTGTACGCAATGGCGAGGTCTTGACCACCTGCGAATAATTGCACGACCGCCCGGACCCAGGAGCGGTTTTCCGCACTCCGGGCAGGAATTCCGCACTCCGGGCCACCAACCGGCCACCCATGTACCGGGCCGGTCAGCCCCTCTCGTCCGCCGCCCCCTTGGTGCGTACCGCGCCCGTGATCATGAAGGGTTTCGACATATAGAGCCGCTTTTCCTTCATGATCACGGTCATGATCACGGGGAGACGGGCAGCTGCGCCTCCGCGCACTCAAGCCGGATCACGCCGTAGTCGTAACCGCGTCGGCGGTAGACCACACTCGGGCGCTGGGTGGCGGCGTCGATGAACAGGTAGAAGTCGTGGCCGACGAGTTCCATTTCGTACAACGCCTGGTCGAGCGCCATCGGCTTGGCCTGGTGGACCTTCTCGCGGACGACGAGGGGCCCATCACCCTGGACCTCGATGCCGGCGACGGTCTCGACCTCGCTGTCGGTCGGGACCCCACCTGCCCCGATGTCGGCGTACGTCTGGACATCGGTGTCGGTATCTCCGGCAGCCGGATTCGACCCACTTTCGCCGGTGCTTCCGCTCTCGCCACCCGTGGCACGGAGGCCGTTTCGGGAGCGTACGGACGTCGACGTGGGGTCCAGGCCCGCCGTGGCACGCGCCACGGAGATCGGGGTACGGGACCCGTGGTGCACCCGGCGACGGTCGGCCGCCTTGCGCAATCGGGCGATCAGCTTGTCGAGCGCGAGATCCAGCGCGGCGAACCGGTCGCCGGCCGCCGCCTCGGCCCGCACCAGCGGACCACGCGAATAGACCGTGAGCTCGACGCGTTCGGAACTGGACGCGGACCGGGTGTGCTCCTTCGAGACCTCGACCTCGATCCGGATCACCCGGGAGGTGAAGCGCTCCAGGCGCTCGATCTTGTCCTCGACATGACTGCGAAAACGGTCGGTCACCGCACAGTGACGACCTTGAACCACGACGTCCACACGAACCTCCCCACTAGCAAACTTCTTCGAGGTGGTGGCGCTCGTTCCGAGGGCCGCTATCACCTCCCTCGATTCCGCCGGAACGGATCGTTCGGAATGGCCGTGTAATCGTTCGATATAGCTGTGTAGAGGTGCATACCCCACTTGGGTGCTGCACATAACGGCCAATCGTCAGAGAGCGATGCTGTGTCGGAGAAGACTGGGATGGCACCCGCCCGGCCGACCTGGTCTTCGTCCCCACATCCGCCTGCGGAGGGTTTCGCGGTGGCTGATGCGCTTCGTACCACTATTCCCCTTCTCCCGGTCCGGAAGGCATCGGACCTTCCGGTGGGGCAGGGCTTACCTCTAAGCCGCACCGTGATCGGTCGACAAGAAGTCGCCTTACGTGGGCCGTTTCGCCTGCGGCTGGCATCGGCTTGCTGGACGTCGACCGATGAGTCGGCGTGACGTCCGGCGCAACCACGGACCCGGGCGGGTGCCATGTCGAAACGCTAACCCCCGGCGGGCGATCCCGAAAGACGCCGGAGCGCCCAGGAGTGGAGGCGGGTCAGCGAACAGCCGGTCCGTGGCGCTGGGTGGCCGCCACC
>JBOHED010000053.1:0-12809 GCA_050700915.1 Actinopolymorphaceae bacterium
ACGACCGTCGGCTCGAGGTGCGGCCTGCGCACCGCGAGTATCTCGCTTCGCTGCGTGAGGAGGGGAAGCTCGTGTCCGCGGGGCCTTGGGCCGACGACACCGGCGCGATGCTGCTCTACGACGTCACAGGCGAGGCCGAGGTCCGGGAGATCCTCGCCAAGGACCCCTACACCCCGGCGGACGTCTACGACATCGCCGACCTGCGCGAGTGGCGGCCCCTCTTCGGCTTCGACTCCCCCGCCGGCTGACCCAGTCGGCTGATCCAGTGGGCTGACTGGGGCGGCTGGGCACTCAGCCGACGACCGGCCGGGTGTTGCCGAAGTCCGCGACGATCTCGAGGTTTCCGCCGAGCGCTTCGACGTACGCCCGAAGTGTCGGCACCTCGGACCGGTCGAGCTTGCCGTGTTCGATTCGGGAGACCCACGACTGGCTGACCTGCATGGCCTCGGCAACGTCCTTCTGCGTCAAGCCCTGCTTGCGGCGCATTTCGGCAAGCTGGTAAGCCCGAACCTCGGCGATCATCCGCTCCCTGTGCGCTGCGACAGCCTCCTCGTCGACGTCAAGCTTGTCGCGAATCTCCTCCCAGGTGTGCCAGGGCATAGCGGAGAGTTCGGACAATCCGGTCGGATCGGCTGATCAGGACGAGCTGGACGCGGTGCCGGCAGTCCCGACCGACGTGCCGGCCGCCTCCGCACTCGCACCCGCGGCTTCGGCGGCCGACCGGGCAGCGCGGATGTCGCGCTCCCGGACGGCGTGCTCGTCCGTTCTGGCGTCGTACCCCCAGAAATCCCGCAGCCAGGCGGACACCAGGCCGACGCCGACCACGCACAGCACACCACCGCTCACGATGGAGGTCCGCACGCTCGTCGCGTCGGCGACGAGGCCAGCGCGTGCTTCACCGCCCATGGGCCCGATCGAGTACGACAGCATCTCGATCCCGGCCAGCCGGCCCCGTCGTTCGTCCGGGATCGTCTGGTGCCAGATCACACTGCGGAAGATCCCGCTGATCATGTCGGCAGCACCGGCGAACGCGAGGGCGACGATCGCGAGCCACGCCGACGGCGCGAGCCCGGCGAAGACGACCGCCGCACCCCAGGACGCCGCCGCCAGGACGACCGCACGGCCGTGGTGGTGGACCCGCGCGGTCCACCCGCTCGTCGCCGTGGCTATCAGTGAGCCGACCGTGCCCGCCGAGTAGAGCAGCCCGAGCATCGTAGGCTCCCGGAGCACATCGGCGGCGAACGCGGGAAACAGCACGATCGGCATCGCCAGGAACATCGCGGTCAGGTCGACGACATAGGTCCCGAGCAGATCCTTGCGGCGTACGGCGTAACGAAGTCCGTCGGCGATCCCGCGGGCGGCACCGGCGAGTCCGGCCTGCACAGAGTCCTGCAGTGGCGGATACCTCCGCAGGGCGGCGAAGAGTGCCGTGGCAACCACCAGGCCGCAGACGTCGACCGTGTAGGCCCAGGCGGCGCCGCTGGTCGCGAGGATCACGCCGGCGAGCGCAGGTCCCGCAAGCATGCCGGTCTGCATGCCGACCGACGACAGGGTGACGGCGGCCGGGAGCTGGTCATGGCGGACGACCCGCGGCGTGAGCGCCTCACGGCTCGGCCGTTGCAGTGACTGCGCGACCGTCAGCAGCACCGCCACGCCGTAGATCAGCACTACCGACGGCCGGGGCATAGCCGCGTTGACGAGGAGGACGACGGTGAGTAGGCACTGGGCTGTGCCTGTCGCGACGAGGACGCTCCGGCGGTCCACCCGGTCTGCGAGCGCACCGCCGTAGAGGCCGCACGCGATCAGCGGGACCAGCTGGACGAGTCCGAGAGCGCCGACGGCGAAGTTGGAACCGGTGAGGTGGTAGAGCTGGTACGGCAGGGCGACGTAGGTCATCATCCCGCCGAGATAGAAGACCGTGCCGGCGATCCAGAGCAGCCGGAAGTCGCGGGAGGTCCGCATCGGGGTCAGATCGAGGCGCAGCCCGGCGATGCGTCGCCACCATCGGGAGCGCCATGAGGACCACCTCGACCCGCCGGATGGTTCCTCGGCTGGTCGAGGACTCGTCACGAGCGCCCATTCTCTCCGGCGCCGGCGACGGGCGGCAATCCGGTTTCACGGACGTGGACGGCGCCCGATCACCCGGCCGGCGGGGGTGCCCGTCGGCTCGCCGTCGCGCAGGACCATCGTGCCCCCGACCAGGGTGTGGAGTACGCCGGTCGAGAGCTGCCACGGGTCCTCGAAGCTGGCCCGGTCGGTCACGGTAACCGGGTCGAACACCGCGAGGTCGGCGACCGCACCCGGCTGGACCACGCCGCGGTCGGTCCAGCCGAGCCGCGCGGCCGGCAGCCCCGTCATGGTGCGTACGGCAAGAGGCAGTTCGAGCACCCCCTCGTCGCGTACGTAGTGCCCCAGCACCCGGGTGAACGTACCGAGACCACGCGGATGCGGCCGGCCACGGCCCGGACAACCGAGAACGTGACCGTCGCTCGCGACGGCGACGGCAGGATCGCGTAGCACCAGGCGTACGTCGTCCTCGGACATCGAGTGGTTGACGACACCGAGCAGGCCACGCTGGCCGCGCAGCAGCTCAACGGCGGCATGGGCGGCGTCGAGACCTAGCTCGGCCGCGGCCACGTCGATCGTCTGTCCGACGAACCGCTGATAGGGGCCGTCCGGTGTGTCGGCGACGACGATCCGATCGGGGTGGAACGACCGGCCGACGTCGGCGCCGACGTCGCGGGCGACGCGTTCTGCCTGGTCTGGATCCTCGAGCCGCTCCAGCATCGCCGCCGGACCTCCGTCGAGCGCCCAGCCGGGCAGCCAGCTGGTGAGCGTCGTACTCGACGCGGGGTAGGGGTACTGGTCGGCGCCCACGTCGACTCCCTCGGCTCTCGCTGCCTCGATCAGGTCGAGAGCGTCGGCCACGTGGCCCCAGAAGGCCGGCCCGGACGCCTTGAGATGCGAGATCTCCAGGCGTACGCCGGACTGCCGGCTGATCGTCAAGGCCTCGTTGACAGCCTCCAGGAGCCCGGCGCCTTCGTCACGCATGTGGGTGGAGTACAGGAGACCCTCGGCTGCGGCCCGCGTCGCGATCGCCAGGAGTTCGGCGGTGTCTGCGTACGTGCCGGGCGCGTAGATGAGGCCGGTGGAGAATCCGACGACGTGATCGGCGCACTCGGCGACCAGCGCGCGCATCCGGTTTAGTTCGGCTGTCGTGGGAGCACGGTCGGCACCGCCCATCGCCGCGATCCGCAGCGCACCATGACCGACCTGCAAGGCGAGGTTGACACCGAGCGGGAGGCGTCCGACCGCTGCTGCGTACTCCCCTGCCGTCGACCACTCCCACGTCAGCCCGTCGTCGATGAAACGTCCGTGGGCGCGGAGTTCGTCGGCGTGGTCTGGTACGACGGGGAACGGCGAGAACCCGCAGTTGCCCGTCACGAGCGTCGTCACGCCCTGCGTCACCTGGGTGACCGCCTCCGGTGCCCCGAACACCGTGAAGTCGGCATGCGAGTGCAGGTCGATGAAGCCTGGGCAGACCACCGCGCCGGGAATGTCGACGACCTCGCTCGCGTCGACGTGGAGGCTGCCCGCGCCTGCGGCGCCCACGGCGGCGACCCGACCGTCGGCGACAAGGACGTCGGCGGTGCGACCGGGTGCTCCAGTGCCGTCGATCAGGGTTCCGCCGCGCAGCAGGATGTCGTGAGCCACCCCCTCACCCTGCCATGAGTTCCTGCACCTGCACGGGTGTCTCCAGCGGTGCCTTCGGCTTCTCAGCGGTGCAGGTCCCACCCTCCGCTCAGGTCGTGTCCAACGGAACGCCTGCTTCGCACCGCGGGCAGGTCGCGGGCGGCCAGAGTGCGCTGTCCAGCCGCGCCGCGCTGTGGAGAGGGCTGTGGAGAGGTACGGAGTACCGGTGGGCCAACGCCTCGGCGGCCGTGCCGAGCACCAGGAACGCCCCCAGCGCCGCAGGCGTCGCCCCGGCCGACCTCAGTGCGAACAGCGTTGACCTGACGGCCGAGCCGGCGTTGATGACATCGTCCACGACCGCGACCCGTGCGCCCGCGACCTGCTGGCCAGCGGCAAGCTCGTACCGCGTGGAGTAGAGCGTCCCCTCCCGTGGTGGCTCAGTGCGCTCGGTGAACCAGAACGTTACGTCGAGTTCCAGTGCCAGGAGCTGCGCGAGGAACGCTCCGCCGGTGAGCGGGCCGCACACGCCGTCCACCCGGTCGGCGTCGAGCGAGCGTGCGAGGTCGTGAACGAACGGGCGGAGCGCGGCGGGCGTCTCGAAGAGCGCGTCGAGGTCAAGCCACAGGTCGCCGTGATGGCCCGACTCCAGCAAGAAGTGGCCCCGCCGGACTCCCATGAGGTCGAGAAGCTCCTTACGCATGCAGGAATTCTCCCCGCCGACGTCCTCAATGGCCCTTCCAGGTCGGGCGTTCCTTGGCGAGGAACGCACGGACGCCCGACGCGAAGTCCTCGCTCGCGTAGACCCGGTGGACGAGGTCCGCGTCGTCAGGAAGCTCCGCCGCGCGCAGCCGCCGGACCGCCTCCTTCGCCGCCCACATCGTGAGCGGCGCCTGGGCGGCGAGCCGCGTGACGATCTCCTCAGCCACCGTGGCGATCTGCTCCGGCTCACAGACCTCGCTGACGAACCCGGCCGCGTGCGCCTCCTCCGCGCCCATGAACCGCGCCCGCAGCAACAGGTCGAGCGTGCGGCTCGACCCGAGCTGGTCGACCAGCAGGGCGGTGGTGGCCATCGAGAGGCAGTTGCCGAGGGTGCGGGCGATCGGTACGCCGAACCGCGACCCGTGGCTCGCGATGCGCAGGTCGCAGGCAGCCGCAAGGGCAAGACCCGCGCCGACGCAGTAGCCGGTCACGACCGCGACCGTCGGGATGCGTACGGACGCCAGCTGGTCCAGCAGTGCGGTCATCCGGCGTTCGTAGTCGATCCCCGCCGAACCGCCGGAGAACCCCGTGAACTGCGCGATGTCCGTGCCAGCGACGAACGCCTCGCCGCCCGCGCCCCGCAGGACCATGACCCGGAGCCCGTCGTCCGCCTCGCGGTCGGCCCGCCGGCACGCTTCCCGCAGACCTTCGTACATCTCCCAGGTGATGGCGTTGCGCTGCTCGGGCCGGTTGAACGTGACGCACAGGACCGCACCGTCGCGTTCGACGAGCAGCGGACCGTCCGGGTCGTGGCGCGGCTGGTCGTCCCCCACTGCGCTATTCCTCCCCTGCGTCGTGGACGGCGCCTGCCGCGCCAAGCTCGTCGAGCTCGCGGTCGGACAGGCCCGCCTCCGCCAATACTGCCCGGGTGTCGGCGCCGAGCACGGGACCGGCCCGGTCGCGTACGACAGGAGTGCGGGACATCCGCATCGGCGACCCGACCTGGCGGACAGGGCCGAGCCGCGGATGAGGGGCGTCCCAGAAGAACTCCCGCTGGTGCAGGTGGTCGTCGGCGAAGACCTCGGCGTAGTCCGCGATGGGAGCGCAGGGTACGCCGGCCTCGTCGAGTGCCGCGAGGAGTCGCTCTGTCGTCCACGTGCACGTCGCCGCCTCGATCACCGGCGCCAGTTCGCCCCGGAGCCGCTGCCGGTCGTAGGCGTCGGCGTACCGGTCGTCGGCGTGGAGGTCCTCCAGTCCCAGCAGGTCGCAAAGGGCCGCCCACGTCTTCGGCGTGACCGCGCCGAGCGTGACCCAGCCGTCGGCGGTACGAAAGGCCTGGTACGGCGCCGTGCTCTGGTGCGCCGAACCCAGCCGGCCGCCGACCTCGCCGGCGCCGAAGTAGCGTCCGGCCTCCCAGATGGCAAAGGACACCCCGGCCTCCAGCAGCGACACGTCGACGTGCTGCCCCTCGCCGGTGGCGTCCCGCGCCCGCAACGCAGCAGTCACCGCGAGCGCGGCGTAGAGACCGCAGACGAGATCACACATGGGTACGCCGATCTTCGCCGGCGGCCCGTCGGGCTCCCCTGTGATGCTCATCAGGCCCGCCCTCGCCTGGGCCATCACGTCGAGCCCGGGCAGGTCCGCGCGCGGACCGTCCTGGCCCCACCCCGACAGCGAGGCGTAGACGAGGCGCGGGTTGCCCTCGCGCAGGTCGTTGTAGCCGAGGCCGAGCCGGCGCATCGCGCCCGGGCGGAGATTCTCCAGCAGTACGTCGGCCGACGCGACGAGCCGGCGGAACGCCACCTTGCCCTCGGGATGCTTGAGGTCGATGACGACCGAGCGCTTGTTCCGGTTGAGACGTACGAACGGTGCGCTCTCCCCCGCCACGAACGGCCCGATCTGCCGCGAGGGGTCACCACGTCCGGGTGGCTCGATCTTGACGACGTCGGCACCCAGGTCGGCCAACTGCATCCCGGCGAACGGTGCGGCCATGAACACACCGACCTCGAGGACCCGGACTCCCGCCATGCTGGCGCGCTCGGACTCGTTCGGCTCCATCGACGTACTCCTCTGGTGGAATCGTTCCCTGACCTACCGGCCCTGGATCCCGGTCATGACAACGCCCCGGATGAACTGCCGTTGCGCGACGAAGAAGACGATGAGCACCGGAATCACCAGGAACATCGACGCCGCCATGCTGATGTTCCACGACGCGTCCGTCGGACTGATGAACGCGCGCAGGCCCAACGCGAGCGTCTTGTTTCCCTCGCTCTGCAGGTAGATGAGCGGAAGCAGGAAGTCGTTCCAGTGGTAGACGAACGAGAAGATGCCGATCGCGATCAGTACCGGCTTCGACAGCGGAAGGATGATGTTCCACCAGATCCGCAGGTTGGAGGCGCCGTCGATCCTTGCCGCCTCGTCGAAGTCACGCGGAATCGTCAGATAGAACTGCCGGACCAGGAAGATGTTGAACGCACCACCCCCGAGGAACGACGGGACGATCAACGGCAGGAACGTGTCCACCCAGCCGAGGGACCGGAAGAGGATGAACTGCGGCACCAGGGTCACGACGTCGGGCAGCATCATGGTGGACAACAGGATCACGAAGAGGACGCGCCGGCCCGGAAACCGCAGCCGGGCAAAGCCGAACGCCACCAGCGAGCTGGTCAGCAGGGTCCCGCCGACGGCGAAGATCGTGATCACCACCGTGTTCGACAGCCAGACCAGCAGGGGCGCGCGGCTCATCGCCTCCACATAGTTGCTCCACTGCAGGGGATTCGGCACCCACACCGGTGGATAGGCGAAGACCTGGCCCTGTGCCTTCAGCGAGGTCGAGGTCAGCCAGATCATCGGAATCAGAAAGATCGTGCTGAGGACGACCATCACCGCGTAGAGCGCCACCCTCCGAAGCCGGACGGGCGGTCGTCGGCGCGGAGACGGCGCCATCGGAGCAGCACCGCTGTCCGCATGCGGCGTCGGCGACACCGTGTGCGCCTCGCTCATCTCGGGTCACCTCCCTCGTAGTAGACCCATGACCGCGACAGGCGGAGCTGTACGAGGGAGAAGACGAGGATCACCACGAAGACGACCCAGGCGTACGCCGAGGCGTAGCCCATCCGGAACTGCTCGAACCCCAGCCGGTAGAGGTACAGCACCGAGAACAGCGTGGACTGTTCCGGACCACCGTCACTGGTCAACAGGAACGCGCTGGTGAAGATCTGGAACGACGCGATGATGCCGAGGACCAGGTTGAACAGGATCACCGGCGACAACATCGGCACCGTCACCGCCCGGAACTTCTGCCACGCGTTCGCGCCGTCGACCAGCGCGGCGTCGTACAACGTCTGCGGGATCCCCTGCAGACCCGCGAGGAAGATCACCATGGTGTTGCCGATGCTCCACAGGTTCATGATGATGAACGCCGGCTTGGACGTGGTCGGGTCGTACAACCATTGAAGTTCCGGCAACCCGACCATGCGCAGCACGGAGTTCGCCAGTCCCACCTCGGGATTGAGAATCCAGAACCACAAGATGGCGTTCGCCACGGCCGGCATCACCGCCGGGAGATAGAAGGCGGTCCGGAACACCGAGCGGAACCTCATCCTGAGATTCAGCAACATCGCCGCCCCCAGGGCCGCCGCGAGGTTCAGCGGCACGCTGATCGCGGTGAAGAACGCCGTGTTGTACAGCGAGACACCCACCAGCCGGTCGTTCAGGAGCAGTCGGAAGTTGTCGAACCCGGCCCACGTGGGTGCGCTGAACAGGTCCCAGTGCATGAAGGCGATCGCCAGGGAGGCGGCCATCGGTCCGCCGATCAGGAACACGAACCCGATCAGCCACGGGGCCACGAAGAGGTACCCGTCGACCGCCTCCTTGCGTCGCATGGCCGTCGCCATGGATCAGCCCTCGGCAAGGATGGAGTCGACCTGCTCCTTCGTCGCCCTGGCGGCGCCCTCGACATCATCGCTCTTGCAGGTGGTGTAGATGGAATCGAAGTTGCCGGCGTAGGCCTCCTGGATGCGCGACTGGTTGGCCGGGAACTTCATCGTGATGACAGTGCGGTCACTGCGTTCGCGGAGCGGATCGACGTGGACCTTGACGAAACCATCGGTGGAGTCCTCGCGGATCAGGGCACCCATGGCGTTCTGGATCGACGGCGCCCACCGCTTCTGTTCGGCGAAGCTTCGTTGCACCGGCTCGCTGGTGAGATGCTTCAACAGCTCCCAGGCGCCCTCCTTGTTCTTCGCGCCCGCGGCGATCGCCCACCCACTGCAGCCGACGGCCACGAACTGCCCGCCAGGGCCGCCGGGAATGAAGGTGACCCCCCAGGAGAACTCCACGCTCTCCTCACGGAGAAAGAAGTCCGTGGAGTGGTGGCCGACCGTCATCGCCGTGAGCTGCGCCCGGAACGGGTCCCCCTGGCCGAGGTCGAGTGCCGGTGACGGCGTGCTCCTGTCGTCGCACCGCATGGCGCGGAACAACTCGAACTGCTCCAGCGCGGGCGGCTCGTCGATGAGTGTCGTCGTGTACTCCTCGTCGTACCAGTCACCGCCCAGGCCCAGGACGAACGCGCGCGCGTTCTCCGAGAAGGTCGGGAGCGGCTCCATCCAGTTCAGGCCGTACTGCTTGATCTTCTTGGCATTGAACCCCGCGTCGTCGGGACTGCGACCCTGGTCGTCCCGCGTCAGCGCGCGGGCCGTTCCCCGCAGGTCCTCCATCGTCCAGTCGTCGGCCGGATACGGCACGCCGGCCTCGTCGAACTTGTCCTTGTTGTAGTAGACGCCCCACGCGGCTGAGTCCTTGGGAATCCCGTACACCTTGTCACCGTCGGAGAAGGCGTCGAGCAAGGAGGGGACGAACGCCGAGCGGTCGATGCCGTCGCGCTCCATCAACGGAGCAAGGTCGAGCAGCGCCCCACGGTGGCCGTAGTCCTGCACGATGCTCATGTGTTGGTGAATGAGGTCGGGTGCGGCCCCACCGGCGAGCAGTGTGGGCAGCTTGGTCATGTAGTCGTCCCAGGCCTCGAAGGTGACCGTGACCTTGGAGCCGGAGTTCGCCTGCTCGAACTCGCGAAGGAAACCCTTGTAGAGGTCGCGTTCGAGCCCGAGGTCGGCGGGAGTGATGAAGCGCAGCGACCCGCCACTCCCCCCTGACTTACCGCCCTCGTCGACGGTGCTGCCGAACGGCGAGCACGCCGCCGTGACCGGGCCCGCGGCCAGCGCACCCACCCCTACCGCGGCGCCGGTGGACATCCTGGCCAGGAAGGCACGACGGGAGAGTTCGTTCCGAGTAACTGCACGGCGAGTGTGCACGGGTCCACCTCTTCCGGGGATGCGGTTTCAGGCTGCGGGCATTCACCTCGGTGCGGAGTCACTGGCGGCTTCGCTGCGTGCGTGCCTGGTGAACGACCTCTCCCCGTGTGTCGCGAGCTCGTCGAGCACCGCCTGGGTGTCGCCGCGCTCGATGGTGTCGAGCAGGACGCGGTGACGGTCGACGTGGTGCGCGAGATCCTCGTAGTGGTGCTCGCGGGCATAGAGGTTCATCGCCATGCACAACAGCAACTGCTGATGGAGCGAGTCATAGAGACCTTCGAGCCGCCGGTGGCCGGCGAGCCCCACAATCGAACGGTGGAACGCGTAGCCGCACTCGACCAGATGCGCGCGGTCCTCGCGTTCGACGCAGGACTGCATCTCGGCGAGGGCGTCGCGGCACTTTTGCAGCCGGTCGGCGCGGTCGGGAGTGACCGGCACTCCGACCTCCACCGAGAGGCGTTCCAGCGCGGACCTCAGGGTGAGGATCTCGAACACGTCCTCGTCGGCGAGCTGGGTCACCGTGGCGCCTCGGCGCGGTTGAACGACGATGAGGCCTTCCTGCTGGAGGATCCGCATCGCCTCGCGCAGCGGTGGCCGGCTGATGCCGAGATGCGCCGTCAAGCGTTCCTCGATCAGCCGTTCACCCGGTTGCAGTTCGGCCGCGAGGATCATCCGGCGCAGCTCGTCGGCGGCGAGCTGGACGAGGCTCGGCGGGTTGAGCCGGGCCCGAACGGTAGCGGGCGCCGGCGGGGTGCCCTCGGACGACGCGGGAGGCTGACCCTCGGACGACGCCGCACGCCGGCCGGTCGGCTCTGCCCGGTCATGTGCTGCCACGAGTCCTCCGCGTCTCGGATGGTCGGGTGTACGCCGACTGGTTGTGAAGGGTCGTTCGACTGTTGTAGACAATAGTCAGCTTTGCCTGGCGTAGCCAGGGGCCACCGCCGTTGACCGACAGACCGGGAGGAACGCATGAACCAGCTCGACCGTTCGGCGCGGATCGGGTTCGTCGGCCTGGGCAACCTCGGCCTACCGATGGTGTCCGCCCTGGTCAGCGCGGGTTGGCCGGTGACGGCGTACGACATCCGACCGAACGCGGTCAGCGCCGCCGTCGCGAAGGGAGCGTCGGGGGCCGCCTCCCTGCACGACCTCGCCGGATGCCGAGTGCTCGCCCTGGCCGTGCCCGATGATGCGGCGGTCTCGGCGGTCGTCCGTACGCCTGACCTCCTTGCGAGCCTGGCGGACGATCCCCTCGTCGTGGTCCACAGCACTGTGCTCCCGGCCACCGCCACGGCCCTCTGCCAGGAGCTGGCTGACTCGTCGACGACCGCCTTCGTCGACGCCCCCGTGAGCGGCGGCTTCGAACGCGCCGAGCGGGGCGACCTGACCGTGATGGCGGGCGCGAACGCCGAGGCGTTGCGACTCGCACAGCCGTACTTCGACACCATCGCCGGCGACGTCGTCCATGTCGGCGCTCCGGGCGCGGGATCGGCGGTGAAGCTCGCCAACCAGCTGATGATGTTCGCCGCCCTCGCCGGGGCGCACGAGGCTCTCGACCTTGCCCAGGCGTACGACGTCGATGCGGCCACCGTCCTGAAGGTTGCGGGCACCAGCACGGGCGACTCGTGGGTGGCACGGAGCTGGGGGTTCTTCGACCAGGTGGCGTCGGCCTACGACGCGGCGGACGTGCCCGTGGCCTATCGCCCGTGGAGCAAGGACCTCTGGGACATCGTGGCAGCAGCGCGGACCGCCGGTGTCTCCCTTCCGGTGGCGGGCCTCCTGGCCCAGACGATGGCCGAGACTGTCGAACGCCACGCCGCCCGATCGTCCTAGCGTGTTCCGCACAACCGCCGCCAGCGGCAGCAGTACCCGCCGACACACCGCCGCAGGTGGTCACCCCCGCCGCGCTGAGACCGGGCAAACCTGCGGGGGTGATGTCCGTCTACTCGCGGAATTCGCCGGGGCCGAGGACCTGCCAGGGAGCTGTGGTCGGGTCGCTGATCGAGCCGTAGGGAACGGTGAAGGTCAACACCTGCGACGTCGACCGCCTGATCGTCCACAACCTCGGCTTGTCACCGGAGCGGTCCCACGCGATGCCCTGTCCCTCGACCTCCGGAAGCTCGACGGTCGCCACCCATTCGAGCTTCGAACCCGCGGACGGCACGTTCATGACGTACGCCTCACCGAGGTCGTGACCGGTGAGCCAGAGCCGCCCGTCGGGTCCCCACGACCCACCAGAGTTGCTCATCGGCTTGAACCTGTCGAGGATCGCCTTCGGGATCGTCCACGCCTCGACGACCTGGAAGTGGTCGTCCAGCTTCACGACCTGGGTGTTGTACGTCTCGCCGTACGGCTCGGTCTGGTCGTCCGGGACGACGTCGTAGTTGGCGAAACCTGCCCACCACGCACCGTCGTGCCGGTCCAGCCACGTGAGCGATCCTCGGTCGACACCGAAACTGTGGGTACGGATGTGCCGCATGGTCCTTGAGTCGAACACCTCGACCGAGCTCTCCATCGGCGACTCGTCGTAGTTGGAGTGGGCGGCGTACAACCTGCCGTTCACGACGACACCGCTGTCCATGTGCGTGATCGGACCGTCGTCGTTGCCGGCGAACTGCAACAGAGGCTCGCCGGTCGCCCGGTCGTGCTTGGTGATGGTGCGGTTGTTGACCGCGTAGAAGGAGTCTCGGTCGACACCGACACCCTGGTTGGCGTCGAAGGTGTCGTAGGACCTGTCGAGCGTGGCCGTGTAGACCGGCGGGTCGGCGGCCGTGACGGCCGCCGGTGCGGACGCCTGCGCTGGCAGCAGAGCGGAGCTCAGTGCCAGTGCTCCGGCCGCGAGCCCGGTAACCACTCCAGCGACGACGATCTTGGTTCGAGCTACCATCATGTCCTCCACGTGGATCTCCCGCGGCGACCTTCTCGAACGCAGCGCTCGGCTGCGCGAACTCGGCTCGACGCTGCGATGAACCGATCCCGAAGGTACGGCGCGGGAAACGCCGTCCGAGTGGTGGAGGGGGCGTCCGGATGCGGTCGTCAGCTGGAGCGGGCGGCTCGTTCGAGCGCGACCCGATCGACGGTGATTCCCAAGCCGGGGGAGTCGGGAAG
>JBOHED010000054.1:0-6963 GCA_050700915.1 Actinopolymorphaceae bacterium
CGCGTCGCGGGCAGGGTTCTCAGCCATCGTGAGTGTCCTTGTGTCGTTGCGATCGGAGCTGGGCGAGGTAGTCGTCCATCCGGTCGAGGCGGGTTTCCCACAAGCGCTGGTACTGCTCGGCCCAGGCGGACATCACTTGAAGTGGCGCGGGATTGAGGGCACACGGTCGGTATTGCGCCTCTTGGCCACGCACGATGAGCCCGGCCCGCTCAAGGATCTTGTGGTGCAGCTCAGCGCCCGATGGGGTGTTGAATCCACTGACACAGGCGGGAAGCGAGTTTGGGTCGAGCTTCACTGACCCGGCAAGCGCATCGAGGCACCTTGCCGTCGACGGCGGCGCCAGTCGTGCCGTCGCGAGGCCGAGCTGTGCGACCGTGAGGTGCAAGAGGGAACCTCTCCGCGTACGGATAGGGATCCCCTGCGGACAGCCTGGCCGACCGGGCGCCAGACGGGGAGGCTCCGCCGTTCGCTACATCGGCAGGGAGCTTCTCTGTCGGTCAGCGTGCGCGAGCCGGTGTCGGTGCTCGCGACCAGGTTCGAGGCTGTCACTGGTGATTACGTCTTGCGTTCTGGGTGTTGGCCGGATGTGTCACATCCTGGTGGCGTCGACTCGGGAACGTAGGCGATGGGCACCGACGACGACCAGGACCAGTCCGCCGATGGCCGCGAGTGCTCCTGTCACGGTGGCGGTAAGTGGCACCGGTGATTCCAGGTCCACGGGCAGGCCCCAGGTTCCTCGCCGCTCGGGGAACGTCACCATGGCCTTGATGGTGTGGGAGATCCGGCCGCTCGTGAGCGTGAGCCGGACGTTCCACGGGCCGTTGGGTGTCTCGGGGTTGAGCCTGACAGTGACGGGTGCGGAGTCGCCAGGCAGGAGAACGGTGCCGACCTTGGCGGGATATGGTCCGGCTTTGAACCCGCCGGGGCCGTCGGCGAGGCTGAGCGTCCCGCTCATGTCGAGCGCGCGTCCGCCGGTGTTGGCGACGCGTGCCATGACCTGTGGCGTGCCGTCCTTGGTCCGGCCTGGCGTCAGACCGTCGATCCGGAAGTCCGACGGTGGTTCGCCACCGGGACCGATGTCGAGGAAGACGCGGATGCCGACGCCGCTGGCCAGACCGACGTTGCGTGTCTGTCCCGGCCGTGCTGCCGTCCACGCCCACACGACGGCGAACCGTTCACCCTCTGATGCCGTCTCGGGCACTTCGATGGTGACCTTGACGATCGCTGTGCTGTCGGGCGGTAGGTCGAGGACAGGGCGATCGACGGAGATCCAGCTTGCGAGCTCGTTCGGCTTCCTGCCGGCGGACACGACGAACTCGTGGTCTTTGACGGTGGCCGCGCCGGGGTAGACGTCGACGCGGCGGGTGATGTTCTTGTTCGAGTTGTTGCTGACCTCGATGCGCCGATGGATGGTCGTGCCCGGGTTCAGGTGGTCCACGATCGAGGTGCGGGCGCGTGGGTCGTTCCGGCGGCTCACCGGTGCCTCGAGCAGGCGGATGCCGATGCTCTCGCCGCGTTCGTAACCGCCGGGCGGGCGTGGGGTGTATGACGGGCTCGGAGTCGAGTCGCCGCCGTCGCGCCCCCATTCCTTGTCGGTGAGGGAACCTGTGACGGGCTTGGCCGACGCGTTCGCGCTCCCGGCCACGCCGCCTAAAGGGAGCGTGGCCAGGAGGACGAAGGCCAGGGTTGCTGCGTATCGTCGCGTCATCTGTGGGTGAGCCGGACCGGTTCAGGACGGAGCGACGAGGTGTTGCAGGGTCGTCGTGTAGGTCGCGGCCGAGGCGGTGACGGGGATGTTGACGGTGATCGTCGGGTTCCACGAGCAGGTGTTGCCGCCGGTGCCGCCCTGGTGCTGGACGGCCTCGGTGTCGGCCGGTGTGGTGGCGATCGGTGCGTCAGGCTCCGCTGCGCACACGCCGTCGCCGGTCTGGGTGGTGGGTCCGCCCGAGTAGGTCGCGGCGGTCGAGGGGATGTTGGTGACGCCAACGCCGTCGGCCCATGGGGTCGACGACACGTGGGCGTGCCAGACCGCCGGGGAGATGCCCCGGGTGTCGGTGACGGCAACGGTTCCGATCTGGCCCGACGCGGTGCCGCCGGGCACGAGCGTGCCGTTGGTGAGGGCCACGGGGCCGGTGGGTGCGGAGATGTCCAGCGCTCCCGTCGTCACCGTGAAGGTCACGATCGTGTCGTCCGCGTTCGCCGGGCTCGCGGGTATCCACGCGGCCGCAAAGCCGACAGCTAAGAGAAGTCCAATCCGACGACGCATCTTTCCCCCGTGATCGTGCGAAGCGTCCGGCCTGTCTCGACCTGACTGGCGTGCGGAGACTGCAGGTTCAACCACCGCTGACGTCATACATACCAACGGTGTCGGCGATCAAACGGCTGGTTACCGGTCATGAGCTCATCCGCATCTGGACCGCTTTGCCTGACCCGGAGTGTTCCCGTGGCCCCATGACGCGTTCCCGCCTACGGCATCTCCGGACGCCGATGAGGATGCCAGCGGTGAGGGCGGCCGCCGCGAGGGGAACCAGCGCGCCGACCACGACGGATGCTCGGCGGCGCGTGCCGGCCGGTGACCTGGCGGCGTCGATGGGGACCGGTGATCCCCAGCTTTCGCGTGCCGTCGGGAAGGTCAAGGTCGTGGTAGCGCTCCGGGTGACGCGGCCACCGTCGACCACCACCGTCACCGTCTCAGGACCGGTGCCGACGGGCTCGTCGACACCGACGTCGAGGTCGCCGGTGCTGTGGTGTGCCAGCGTGGTCCCTCGCGCCACCGGCGACGACGGCGGAGCGGTCACCGGGGCCGACCCTCCTACCAGCGCGAGAGAACCGGTGACGTGGAGGGCACGCGTGCCGGTGTTCCTGAGCCTCGCCCTGACGCGGGGAGCGCCAGTCTTGTCGCGGCCGGGGATCAGACTCTCGATGGCGAACGCCGGGGGTGGCGCGTCGCCGGGACCTACGTCGAGGTAGACCCGGATTCCCACCCGGGTGACCAGCCGGAAGTTCCCGGCGGGCCCTGCCTCGGACGAGGACACCTCGGCCCAGATCACGGCGTACCGCTCTCCTGTCGACGCGGATTCGGGAACGGTGAACGTCGCCGCGGCGGTGGCGCTCCCGTGCGGTGGCAGGTCGAGGGTCGATCGGTCGAGGGACATCCATGACGTCAGCTCGTTCGGCGTACGGCCTTCGGCCATGGTGAACGAACTGTCACCGATCTCCGCCGCGCCGGCGTAGAGCGCCACGTGTTGACGTCTGTCTGACGTGTTGTTGACCGCGAAGCGGCGGGAGAACCTCGCCCCGGGTCGAACGTGATCGACAACGTACGCACGCGCCCGTGGGTCGCCTGTCGGTTCGATCGGTGTGTCGAGCAATCGGATGCCGATGCTGCCCTGGTCACCCGACCGGACTTCAGGTGACACGACTCCACCGTGCTCGGCGGCAGCCCCGACCGAACCCATGGCCACCTGGGCGACGACAGCCGCCAGCAGCGCCAGCAGGGATGCGGTGCGTGCCATCTGCCTACGCCACGGAATGAGTGACCGTCCCGGTATAGGTACCGACGGCGATCGTCACCGGGAGGTTGACCACGATGGTGGGGTTCCAGAACGCCGAGTTGGCCCCGATCCCGGCGGCATGGCTGAACGCCGTTCTGGGCGAGGAGAGCGTCACTGCCTGGCCCGCCGTCAGCTGACCCGGTGTGAAGGCTCCAGCTCCACTGGTGGCGGTCGCTGGGCCGGACCAGTAGGAGATGCTGCTGTTGGCGATCACCTGGGAGGGTCCACCGGCGCCGGTGGTGAAGTTCGTGGCGCTCACGGTCGAGGTCCATGCGTGGTTGCCCGAGGAGCGGTTGTCTGTCACCCGCACCTGCCCGAGGAATGCGCTGATCTGGTTGCCGGGCTGACCGTTCCCGAGGGGTACAGGGCCGGCGGGCACGGTGATCGACAGGTTGATCGTGACGCTGGTGTTCAGCCTTACCGACACGTTGTTGCCGGTGTTGTTGGCGGTCACGAGATCTGGCCAGCTGTCGTTGTTGAAGTCGCCCGTGGCCACCGACTGGGGACGACTGGCCATCGAGAAATTCACGGCCGCGCCGAAGCTCCCTGTGCCGGTCCCCAGGAGTACGGAGGTGCTGCCCGAGAGGTTGCGGTTGGCGGTCGCGAGATCCTGCCGTCCGTCGCGGTCGAAGTCCGCGACGGTCACCGCGTACGGCTGGGTGGAGGTGGCGAAGTTGGCGGCGGCGCCGAATCCGCCGGTGCCGTTGCCGAGGAGCCGCGACACGTTGGCCGAGGTGGTGTTCGCCACCGCGAGGTCGGGGTTGCTGCCGGCGTCGAAGCTACCTACCGCCACTCCGCGCGGATTGGTGCCGACCGTGAAGGGGGTCGGGGCTCCGAAGCTGCCCGCTCCGTTGCCCAGGAGCACGGAGACGTTGGACGCACCGGAGTTGGCGGTCACGAGGTCGAGGTCGGCGTCGGCGTCGAAGTCGCCTGCCGTCACCGAGAACGGCTGCGTGCCGGTGGTGAAGTTGGCGGCGGCGCCGAAGCCCCCGGTGCCGGTGCCGATCAGGATCGAGATGTTGTTCGTCGACAGGTTCGCAACAGCCAGGTCGTCGATGTTGTCGGCGTTGAACTTCCCTACCACGACCGACGACGCACCGGTGCCGCCGGAGAGGCCGAAGCTCGAGGCGGTGCCGAAGCTACCGGTACCGGTGCCGAGTCGGACCGACACGTTGTTCGAACCGGCATTGGCGGTCACGATGTCGAGGTTGCTGTCACCGTCGAAGGTGCCTAGAGCGACCCATTGCGGGCTCGTCCCCATGGCGAAGGTGGCGGCGCCGCCGAAGCTACCGGTACCGGTGCCGAGCCGGACCGACACGTTGTTCGAACCGGCATTGGCGGTCACGATGTCGAGGTTGTTGTCCGCGTTGAGCTTCCCGACGGCCACCGAGGTGGGGCTCGTCCCCATGGAGAAGTTCGTCGCCGCGCCGAAGGACACCGCCGCCTGCGCAGACGGCACCGGTGCCACCACGAACAGGGTTGTCAACACGCCGACGGTTCCGCCCACGACCGCCAGCAGCCGGCCGGACCATCCGGCCCTGGTCATCCGTGTCCTCCTGCGTTCGTTCGTGGTGTGGCGGGTCGAGCTTGCCCGTGCGCTCTACGCGGTGGGCGGACCTGCCACCGCCACGGTGTTCGTGTGGGAGCCGTCGATCTCGGTGACGGTGGTGCCCTCGGGAAGTACTACGTCGACAGGGGTGGCCCGGCCGCCGAAGTCGAACGTGCCGTCGCCCAGCTGACCCCAGTAGTTCAGGCCCCAGGAGAGCGCATCGCCTGTGGATGTCACCGCCACGCTGTGCTCGGCCTCGCCGCCGAGCGTGGTGAGGGTGGTTCCGGTGGGAAGATCGACCTCCACCGGCAGGTGCCGGTCGGTGAATGTGCCGTCGCCGACCTGGCCGTGGAAGTTGTTGCCCCAGCCGAGTGCGGTGCCAGTGGACGTGAGCGCCAGGCTGTGGGTGGCACCGGTCACCACGTCGGTGACGGTCACCCCGTCCGGCAGGTCGACCTCGACCGGGGTGTCCCGCTCGACGGTCGTCCCGTCGCCGACCGCGCCGTACTGGTTGCCGCCCCAACCGAGCGCCGTGCCTGTCGACGTCACCGCGAGACTGTGCTCAGCACCCCCGGCGACGTCGATGGCGTCCACACCCACCGGAAGGTGCACCTCGACGGGCACCAACCGGTCGATCGTGGTGCCGTCACCCAGCTGTCCAGTGGCGTTGGAACCCCAGGACAGCACGTCGCCGTCCGACGTCAGCGCCAGGCTGTGCAGGAAGCCGCCCGCGACCGCGGTGACGGTGTCGCCGACGGGGACATCGGCGGCGACGGGTGTCGCGCTGTCGGTGGTCGTACCGTCGCCGAGCCCGCCGCTCCAGTTGGCGCCCCACGCATACACGGCTCCCGTCGAGGTCAGTGCGAGGCTGTGCAGCGCTCCGGCCGCGATCTGGGTGACCGTGGTGCCGACCGGGAAGGGGACCAACTCCGGCGAGGAACGGCTGCTGTTGGTGCCATCACCGAGCTGACCGAAGTCGTTGTTGCCCCATGAGTAGACCTCTCCGGTGTCGGTCAGCGCCAGATTGTGCGAGTAACCGGCGGCGACGTCGGTCACCGTCACCCCCTCCGGCAGCGGCATGGCGTCCGGTAGGTACTGCGGATCACCGCTGTCGGTCTCGTGTCCCAGCTCGCCCCAGAAATTGCCGCCCCAGGTCAGTGCGCCACCTTCAGGCACCTGGGCCAGAGCCGTCGCCGGCCCGGTCACCACCATGCCCACGACCAGGAGCCCCACCACAAGCGCCGCGGCCCCATGGCTCCAGCGCGTGCCTGCGTGCCACGCTCCCGATGGTGCACCGCGTGCAGCACTCGAACGCCGTCCCCCTGAACCATCCGTCAGGCGATGCATCCGTGCCCCCGTTCCTGGTCGACAGCCCACCAGACACACAGGCAGTTGCTGTCATACCTCTCATCAGTGCCGTCGTCCCATGCCTCCGAACGCGAGGCAATTACCCAAATACGAGAGACAAATGCCATCTGCCGCGAGCATGGCAAAACTGTCATACCGACTACAGCCAGTCGGGGCAGGTCGCGTACGTCCTAACCACGCGAGCGTCTGCTTCGTGGCCACCTGGCGGGGTGGCGTACGCGAGTGAGTGGCTAACCGACCGAGCCTGAGGTTGTCGCCTGCGTGCGTGCGCGCCATCGCGACGTACCGACGTGACGGACACACGTACAAGTCGATGGACTGAGTCGGTCGAAGCGGTCCGAGAGATGAAGGAGAACAGTTCGGGTCTGCTGAGCACGATCGGCAGCCTGAGCCTGTGCCGGTCGCTACTGCGAGCTGGGCTCGTGGATCGGTTCCGCGTCGTGATGTTCCCGGTGATCACCGGCGCCACGGGAGCCGAGCGAATCTACGACG
>JBOHED010000055.1:0-10440 GCA_050700915.1 Actinopolymorphaceae bacterium
CCGCGATGATTGACCCCCACCGGAGAAAGTCCGGATAAACAAGAAATGCGCCCGATGGTTGATAACCAGCAGGCGCACACAAACGTTCATGGGAACCAAAACTGCAACGCGGCTCGACAGTAGCACGCTTCGGTTCCCACCGATGGACCGACCGGAAGATCGGGGTGTCGCACTGCCGTACGGAGGCGTGCGGCGGCGTCTCAGCGAGCCAGGCCGCGAGGATCGGCGCGGTCTCTGTGGGATGGACGAGGACCCTGACGTGGCTGCAGTCGAGGGAGAGTCGTCCCCGCCGACGTCGAGATTCGCATCCGGCTCGAGCGTGTGTGGTTCTCGTTCGGGCTGGGCGGCCCATGTTCTGGCGTACTGGGCTACTCCCTCGGTCTGCCGCGGGCACCTACGCGCAAATCTTTACTCTTTGCTTTCAGTCGAGGACTTGACGTGATCGACTTCTCGGTCGACCCTACTTGGCAGGGGATGGGCCCGGCGGCTTCGAGACGCACCGCCGTCAAGCCACGCGGGCTACAGGAGCATCGATGAGCGAGACACCGGTGTACGACCAACTCATTGCCGAAAGGCTTGGTCGCGGACCGGCCGAGTTCGAGGGCCACGAGCACTGGAACGAATCCGACGAGGCAGCGGAGGCCTATGCCCGCGGTGTCGCGGAGGCCAAGGCGACCTGGGAGCAGTTCTGGGGGCGGCGGACCAGCATCAAGCAGCGGCCAAAGGCGCCCTACCGCGAACGCCGCCGCGCCGGCTGAGCGACCGGCGGCCCCTGTCGCCCTCCGACCACCGGTTCCTCGGCCACCCGTTCCTCGGGCGGTCGTATGCGGGTCCGACCTAAGCTGTGGCGGGTGCCTCCTCGACTCCGACACGCTGTCCGCGCGCTCATCGTCGACGACGAGCACCGCATCCTGCTGTGCCGGTTCGACCTGTCCGACAAGGGTTTCGTCGTGTGGGCACCTCCGGGTGGCGGCATCGAGCCCGGCGAGTCGTTGCTCGAGGCCCTACGCCGGGAGCTCGACGAGGAGGTCGGGCTCGCCCTCGACAAGGCGCCGCCACACGTCTGGCACCAGGTGGTCGAGGAACCCGGCCACGCTCGTCACTACGGCGGGCGTGGTCAACGACTACTTCCTGGTACGGACGGCGCACTTCGAGCCGCGCGGTTCATTCACGCCGGACCAGCTTGCCGCCGAGAACATCGTCGACCTTCGGTGGTGGTCGTTCGCCGAACTCGAGGACTATCGCGGCACGGACCTGTTCTCGCCGCGCGCCCTACCCGTCGTACTCCGAGATCTGGTCGACAACGGGGTACCGGAGCGGCCGCACCTTCTGGCCCTCTGACCACCTAGGGGCTTCCGCCTGTCGGCGGTGAATGCGAACATGTGTTCGTGGCGGGCGAGGCGACCATTCTGCATGCCGACCTCGATGCGTTCTATGCGTCGGTCGAGCAGCGGGACGACCCGCGCCTGCGTGGGCGGCCGGTGATCGTCGGCGCGGGCGTGGTCCTCGCTGCCAGCTACGAAGCGAAGGCCTATGGCGTACGCACGGCCATGGGCGGGGCGCAGGCGCGCTGGTTGTGTCCACGGGCGATCGTCGTCCAGCCCCGGATGTCGGCGTACTCGGATGCCAGCAAGGCAGTCTTCGAGGTCTTCAAGCACACGACACCGATGGTGGAAGGGCTCTCGATCGACGAGGCGTTCCTCGACGTCGGCGGGCTGCGGCGGATCGCGGGTACTCCCGCCGAGATCGCCCGCCAGCTGCGGCGCGATGTTCTCGACCAGGTGGGCCTCGCCATCACGGTCGGGGTGGCCCGGACGAAGTTCCTCGCCAAGGTGGCGAGTGGCGTCGCGAAGCCGGACGGTCTCCTCGTCGTTCCACCCGACGGCGAACTCGACTTTCTCCATCCGCTCCCGGTCCAGCGGCTGTGGGGTGTTGGACCGGTGACGGCGCGCAAGCTCCACGACCGGGGGATCACGAGCGTCGGCGAGGTCGCGCAACTCGCCGAACGCACCCTGGTCGCGATGCTCGGCCAGGCGTCGGGCCGACACCTGCACGCGCTCGCCCACAACCGCGACCCGCGGCCGGTGCAGGTGGGTCGGCGGCGGCGTTCGATCGGGTCACAGCGCGCCCTCGGTCGCCGCCCGAAGTCTCCCGAGACGATCGACGCCATCCTGGTCGGGCTCGTGGATCGGCTCACCCGACGGCTACGGGCGGCCGGGCGGTTCGGGCGCACTGTCGTACTCCGGCTGCGGTTCGACGACTTCACCAAGGCCACGCGGTCACACACCCTGCCGCGGCCGACGGCACACACGCAGACCATTCTCGGTACCGCCCGAGGGTTGCTGGAGGCAGCTGACCCGCTGATCGTGAGCAAGGGTCTCACCCTTGTCGGGATAGCGATCGCGAACCTCGACGACGACGGCGCGATCCAGCTCGAGCTGCCGTTCGACCGCCGGAGCGGTACGGCCCTCGACGCCGCGCTCGACGACGTTCGGGACCGGTTCGGGACTGGGGCGGTCACCCGGGCCGTGCTGCTCGGTAGGGACCAGGGTCTGTCGGTGCCGATGCTCCCCGACTGAGCGACGCCGGGGCGCGTGGGCGCGGTGTTGGGGGAGGGCGCCCCTGTCGCGGTCCCGGTTGGGGGAGGGCGCCCCTGTCGCGAACCTATTGCAGGAAGGGCACTCTCTTGGGAGCGCCAATTGGGGGAGGGCGCCCCTGCTCCAGAAGGAGCACGTGCGGGGCGTGTGAGCGCCGATTGGAGGAGGGCGCCCCTCATCCAGAAGTGAGCAGAGAGCTGCTCGGTGACGGGATGCTGGGCTAGCCTCCGCACATGGCACAGCCCGCACCTGAGCAGCTGCGGATCGTCTGCCTGGGTCCGGAGGACGGTGCCCAGGTGCGGGCGGCCGCCGCGTGTTTCGACCAGCAGCCACGGCCAGACGCGACGGAGCGGTTCCTGCGTACGCCGGATCATCATCTGTTGCTGGCATACTTCGACGACGAGCCGGTCGGCATGGTCACCGGAGTGGAGATGACGCACCCGGACAAGGGAACCGAGATGTTCCTCTACGAGCTGGGCGTCCTCGACGGTTTCCGCAACCGGGGAATCGGCCGTGCGTTGGTCCGCAGTCTCGCCGATCTCGCGACGGAGCGCGGCTGCTATGGCATGTGGGTGCTCACCGACGACGACAACCCCGCCGCGATCCGCGCGTACACGGCGGCCGGTGGGAAGCTCGGTGGCCAACCGCGCGCGATCGACTGGACCTTCAGCCGGACTCCCAGGTGAACGACCCCAGGGCGCGGCCGATCCGGTCCAGGGTGCGCTGGCTCAGCCGCTCGGGCGCTGTCTCGTGGCCGTACCAATGGCTGGCTCCGAGCCAGTCGCCGACCTCCCAGAGTTCGCGGCAGGCCGCGAAGGCCGGCATCGCGCGCTGCTCCTCGGCACTCCACGCGCGCACCGACGCGTAGCCGGCGGAGATCGCCGGCCATGCCTGTCGCTCCTCGTCCGAGGAGTCCGAACGAGGGTAAAAATTCGTCAGGTCGTACGCCCGCCACCCGAAGCCGCAGTGGTCGAAGTCGAAGAGGGCGAACTCTCCGGCGGGAGTGAGGTGGATGTTTCCGCCGTAGAGGTCGGCATGGATCGGCCCGTACGCATTCCCAGGCAGGTCGAGTGCCGCGATGTAGGCCTTCAGCCGTTCGGTGAGGGCGTACAGCTCGTCGTAGTGCGCCTGTTGCTCAGGGCCGACATGCTCGGCGATCGCGCCGACGGCCATGTCCACGAGGAGTTTCAGGTCCAGGTGGTAACGATGTCGGGTCGACCGGAACCCGTCCATGGCCAGGTGGAGTCGGGCGATCTCGGCACCAAGGCGGCGGGCGCCTTCGACGTCGACCCGGCCGGGTTCGTAGGGTGCGCCGGCCGCGAACGTGAACACGGCAAAGTGCCGCTCTCCCTCGGGAGCGTCGAGCCGACCGAGCAGGTCACCGTCGCGGCGGGGGTACGGATGTGACACCGGACGGCCGGCGGCTGCCAGCTGGTCCAGCAGTTCGAGTTCGAAGCGGAGATCGTCCGCCGAGCGGACCCAGTACTTGTCGCGGCTATAGATCCGGAGGATCCGGCGCTCTCCGGCTCTGTCGACCAGCAGGTACGTGTCGTTGAACCCACGGCGTAGCAGCGTTGCGATCACCGGACCGGCAATCTCGTAGTCCCGCTCGACCAGCCGGGACAGGTCGTCCGGGTGAAGGAGCGAGCTGACCACGCGCACGACGTGCAGCGTAACCCCACCCGCCAGAACCATCGGGCCGGGGAGCATTCAATGCGGAGTAGTGGTTGACCGGAGTCGCCGCGGATCAACCACTTCTCCACACTCGCTCACGCCGACCCACAGCCATCCGGGCTGGGGGTGTGTGGCAAATGGCGCTCGGCGCGTGGCCGGCCGCGGTCCGGTCTCCGCGCGCTTGACCGAATCCACGCGTCAGGGTTAGCCTGACAATGCGTCAGGGATATCCTGACGCCATGGTACGGAGGAGGCGGAAGCCCATGTCCGCGACACGGATATCGCCATCAGACCTGAGTTGTTCGTTCTGCAACAAGTCCAAGGATGAGGTCGACAAGCTCGTGGCGGGACCAGGCGTCTACATCTGCGACGAGTGCGTCCAGAAGGCGGAGCAGATCATCGCCGAGGTACGCGGACCGTTGCTCGAGGATCTGCAGGGCATGAGCGACGACGACCTGTTGGCGGGTATCGCCCGGCTCGACACCGCCCCGGACCACGTGGAGCGCGCGGTCGCCGAACACGTCCGCATTCTGCGTGAGCGCGGAGTGACGTGGGCCCGCATCGGTGACACGCTCGGCATCAGCCGCCAGTCGGCCTGGGAACGCTTCTCCGGCGAGGAGTAAAGCGCCATCCGTCCCGCGCAGCCACGCGCAGGTCGAGGAAGAGCAGCATCGAGTAGCTCTCTCGCGCATCCCGCACGGTGCCGCCGGCGCGAAGGGCGCGGGAGAGGACGCCGACGCCGGTCGCCGCCGCGCAGAGAGCCAGGAAATCTGCGGTCAGGTCGATTTCCCGCTTGCTCAACGCGCCGATTTCGTCGTATGCCTCGATGAGTCGACCGATCCGCTCCAGGTCGGCGTGCCGGTGGGCGTCGCGTCCCCAGGTGTCGACGATCGATCCGAGGTCGTAGAGCTGGAACGATTCGGCGCAGTCGTCGAAGTCGAGCAGCGTGGTGATCGCGCCAGACTCCTTGTCCACCAGCAGATTCGCGGCGGTGATGTCGAGATGGACGAGCCCTTTGCGAAGGCCATCCGGTCGGTCGTACACGCGGGCGATCCGGGCATGGAGCGGCGCGAGTTGGTCGACGACCTCCTGCATGACGGGCAGCCGTACGTACGGTCCGGACAGGAACGCGCCGACCTGGTGCAGAGGATCGCGGTGGGCGCTTCGCCGTCCAGGAAAGCTCCTGCCGCCGGAGACGACGTGCAGGTGCGCCGCGAGCGCCGCCGCCTGCCTGCCGAGGTCGAGATCAAACGATCCGTAGCCTCCGTCGCGTTCGGGAGGGTGCACACCGTCAGCGAACGTGAACACCGCGGCCGGATGCCCGGCGAGCCGGATCCAGAGTTCGCCGGCTGACGTGCGGACCGGCGCCGGTGTCGGAAATCCCTGCCGGGCAAGGAACTCCGACGCGGCCAGTTCGTACTCGACCTCGTCCGCATCGCTCGCGGCGTACTGGCGTACGACGAGACGCCGGCCGGTCGGCAGCGTCACGGACCAAGTCGCGTTCTTCTCACCGCGGGTGAGAGGAGCGACGACCGCAGTGGCAGCGTCGATGCCGTACCGGGGCAGGAATCCGGAGAGGTCGCCGAGCATCATGGCGTCCAGCCTGCCGGCCGAGCGTTCGCAAGCACCACAAGGTTTCTGATCGTCAGCCAGCGGGCAGACCGGTCACGCGGGTCATGCCGTGAGGACCGGCGCGAAATGCTCCACGACCGGAAAGGGCTCGTAGAACTTGTGCAGCAGGCGCCGCCATTCTTCGTAGTCCGCTGACCCGCGGAACCCCTCGGTGTGATCCTCCACGCGTTCCCACTGCACGAGCAGAAGATAGGTGTGCGGTCGTTCGAGGCAGCGGGACAGGGTGAGTCCGCCGAAGCCGGGCATGCGCGCGATGATCTCCTTCGCCCGCGCGAACGCCCGCTCGAATTCCTCCTCCTGGCCTGGCAGAACGGGAAGTAGCGCGTGTTCGAGAATCATCCGCCCATGATGTCGTAACGGCTGCGCCGTGCCGCGTTCAGGTGAAGCCGAACGTGAGAATGGGCGCCGGCCCGCCCTCGCACAGGCTACGGAGGACGACCAACTCATGCGGGACGACCGGATCGGGCAAGCTGTCGAGCGGGAACCAGCGGAGATCGGCGGCCTTGCCGCGTTCGACCAGGCGGGGTTCACCCTCCCAGCGGCGGCACTCGAAGAAGAAGTCCACCCGCTCGTCGATCGGCCGCTGGTTGCCACCGGTCCGGTGCATTCCGGCGAGCGGTACGAGGTCCTCCGGCGCGATCACGACGCCGAGCTCCTCGCGCGCCTCCCGGCAGGCCGACTCGAGGACCGACTCCTCGGCCTCCACGTGCCCCGCGGCACCCATCGCCCAGTGGCCATCCATGTAGCCCGTGTTCTGGCGCAGTTGGAGCAGCACTTCGTCGCCCTGGCTGCGGTGCCGGCGGAGCAGGACATAGGCGGCCGGTACGACCCGGAATCGTTCGGTCATGAGCGTGGACGATCGTCGACCGGGAACTCGACGGCGAGCTCGCCCCCCAGCCGCGCGCCGGACACGAGCGGAAGGTCGTCGCCGCTCCAGAACCTGCCCGCGTCGTACCAGCTCGTACGCCGCCCGCCGGGGAGGAGCCCCATGGCTTCGTACGTCACGGCGATGACCTCAGCACAGTAGGCCGTCTCCAGGTCCAGGCGAGGATCGCGGGTCCGCACGCTCCCCGGAGGGGACCCCTCAAGCGAACCTATGACCGCGGGGCGCCCCTCATCCAAATGGGCGGGCCCGCGGCCGGCAGTCGTAGGGACGGGCCCGTGGCCGGCAGTCGTACGGGCATGCCCCCGCCGAGCCGCCGTACGCCACCACCCCGACAGCGTCTCGCGAACGGCCACCGAGGTCTCGCGAACGGCCACGGAAGGCACACGTCCACGCAGCCAACGCGCCGCCATCCGGGCGCTCGACGGGAACGGGGTTCCGTCCAGCAGGGCGATCGTCCGCAGCACGGCGTCCTCCATCTCGCGCGTCACCGGCTGGTCGAGTTGGCGGAGCCACGCCTGCTGGCCGTACTTCCGCGCCCAGACGAGGACCGACGCGCGGAGATCATGCAGCTGGACACCCCGCTGGTGCGTGCCCGACCACAGGTCCGGCAACGATCGTCCGAGCTCCGCGTGCCACATCAGTGGCGGCAGATCCTCGAGGACGACCGCCATGCCGACATGGTTGACCGGACTGTTCGTGGTCATCTGGATCGCCCGGTCGGCCATGGTCCGGCCGCGGAAGAGCCAGATGTCGCCGGTACGCGTCAGATCGAGCGCCTCGTCCAGCGTGATCGTCGTCCTACCCGGCATGGTCGTAGCCTAGGCGGGTGCGCTGTTGGAAATGGCTGGGCCTTGCGGGTGTGGTCGGTGTCGCGGCGACGGGCGTGGTGATCGTCCGGGCGGAGCGGCGTCGCCGGGCCTACACGCCCGAGGAGATCCGCGCCCGGCTCCATGCCCGACTGGCCGAGGCGACGGGCGGCGATCCCGCGGGCGACGCCTGACTGCCCTGTCCTCCTCCCGCCCTGTACTTCCGCACTGTCCTGCTACCGGTCTGTCCTGCTACCGGTCTGTCTGCTACCGGTCTGTCCTGCTACCGGTCTGTCCTGCTACCGATCTGTCCTGCTACCCCGTGCCGGTGGCCGATTCGTTCAAGCCCGCGGGGGAGGGCGCGGATAGTGTGCCGGGAATCCGGGGTACGAAAGGTGCCTCGCTCTCCCTGTTCATCCGTACGTACGAAGGAATGTGCCCATGCAACCTCGTCTTGACGCCATCGGGATCGTCGTCGCCGACATGGCACGGTCGCTCGCGTTCTATCGCCGGCTGGGCCTCGACATCCCGGCCGAGGCTGACACTCAACCCCACGTCGAGGCCCCGCTTCCTGGCGGCCTGCGGCTGATGTGGGACACCGAGGAGGTGGTCCGATCGTTCGACAGCGAGTGGAAGCCGCCGAGCGGTGGGCACCGGATCGGTCTGGCGTTTCTGGTCGACACCGCGGCCGACGTGGACCGGACGTACGCCGAACTGCTGGGCCTCGGCTACTCCGGACACAACCCACCGTTCGATGCCTTCTGGGGTCAGCGTTACGCCACATTGGCGGACCCAGATGGCAACTCCGTCGACCTCTTCGCCCCGCTCGACGGCGAAACGCCCGCGACCGCAGGCACCTGACCGCGGCCATGGAAACCAGCGGCACGACGACGGCATCGTCGAACACGGCCAGAGCGCCGGTCTACGCGGTAGCACCGGAAGGCGCGGCCGGTCCAGGCCGGATGGGTTGACCTGTCGTTCGCGTCCTCCCTAGCGTGACCAGACGTCTAGACGTCTAGGTGACTGGAGGTCGCCGTGGTCGCCGCGGTCCATCCGTACAAGCTCGGGGTCATTGGTTGCGGTCGCGTGTTCCGCTGGCCGTACATGTCGCTCATCCAGCAGCTGCGCATCCGCGGCCAGCTCGACGAGATCGTGGCCTGCGACAGCAACCCCGCGGTCAGCGAGCACGTGGTCGGCCAACCCGGCGTCGTGAAGTTCACGACGGACCACCGCGAGGTCCTCGACGACCCCGACATCGACATCGTGATGGTGCTCACCTCGATGCCCGAGCACGGCCCACTGGCCAAGGACGCGCTCCTTGCCGGCAAGCACGTCCTCGTTGAGAAGCCGATGGCCATCACGCTGCCGGAGGCCGCCGAGCTGGTCGAGCTGGCGAAGACGAGCGCGGGACATCTGGTGTGTGCGCCGTTCGTCATCCTGAGCCCGACGTTCCAGGCGATGTGGCGGCATGTCACCGGCGGCGACATCGGCCGCCCGACGCTCGCCCGCGGGCGCTACGGCTGGGCCGGCCCCGACTGGGGGCCCTGGTTCTACCAGGCCGGCGGCGGGCCGCTGTTCGACCTCGGCGTCTACAACGTGACCGCGCTGACGGCGCTGCTCGGCCCGGTCCAGCGGGTGTCGGCGTTCACCGGCAAGGTGCATGGGCAGCGGTTGGTCGACGGCCGGATGATCGACGTCCAGACACCGGACAACTACCAGATCCTGCTCGACTTCGGCGGCTCCGTCCTCGCGACGGTGACGACCGGCTTCTCCATGCAGCAGTACCGTTCACCCGCGGTCGAGATCTACGGCACCGAGGGCACCGTCCAGATGCTTGGCGACGACTGGGCGCCGCAGGGGCACGAGCTGTGGCAGAACTCCGAGGGGGCGTGGCGGCTGTACGGCAGCCCGAACCCGTCGTGGCCGTGGACCTCCGGCCTGCAACACCTTGTCGAGTCGGTGGCGGCTGGTACGAAACCGCTGGTCGCGCCGGAGCATGCCTACCACGTGCTCGAGGTCATGCTCGGCGCCATCGCCTCCGGCGAGGACGGCCGTCACCACGAGGTGACGAGCACGTTCCCGGCGGTGTCGTTCGCTGCTGGCGAGACAGGTGCTGGCGAGACAGGTGCCGGCGCGGCCGCGCACCGGGTGCACGACCGTACGCACGCGAGCAGATGACCGCACGCGTAGCTGGCCGTGGGGCATCCGGGAGCGCTGGGGAAGCCGGGACCGCCGGGGAAGCCGGGAGTGCCGGGTGGACCGGGCGAGCCGGGGGCGGGCCGGTACGACGCGACCGGGACAACCCGCTGCCGCTCTACCACCAGGTGGCGGCCGGGATTCGCGACCAGATCCGCGCCGGCATGCTCGGGCCGGGCGCGCGGTTGGCGTCGGAGTCGGCGCTGAGTCAGCAGGCGGGCGTCAGCCGGATGACCGCCCGGCAGGCGATCGCCCTGCTGGTCGCGGACGGGCTGGTCGTGGTGCGACACGGGGTCGGGACGTTCGTCGCCGAACCCAAGCTCACCTACGACGCATTGCACCTGCTGGGGTTCAGCGAGACGCTTGCCGCGCAGGGGGGCACGACGACATCCGATGTGTTGGAGCAGGCCGTCGTACCCGCGTCACCCCAGGTCGCGGCCGCGCTCGACGTCGAGGCCGGGTCGCCGGTCGTCACGGTGATGCGGATCCGTCGCGCGCAGGGCGCGCCGCTGGTCCTGGAGGCGAGTTACCTGCCCGAGGCACTCTGCCGCGGACTCGAGCACACCGACCTGACCGGCCGTTCGCTCTATGCCACCCTCGAGGCGGACTTCGGACTCCGGCTGGCCGGTGCCCGCCAGCACTTCGCCGC
>JBOHED010000056.1:0-4649 GCA_050700915.1 Actinopolymorphaceae bacterium
GCCCGGCAGTGACCGCAGCCTATCGGGACGATGGCGCGCCCGAAGCCACGGGCAGCGGCGGCGGTACGCCGATTCCGATCGGAACAGCGACACCTGACCTTGGTGGCTGTCCGTACGGAAGTGGACCCGTACAGTGATCTGGGTGACTGAGTCCCCGGGGGTGTGACTGTGACCACGACCGACACCAGCAACACCGTGAACGCGACGACAGCGGGTTCGCTTCGACGATCCACGCCGGGTCCGCGGGCGGGACGTGGCCACGGCAACACGGTCGCGCCAGTTGAGAAGACCCACGACCCGGGGAGTACGCCGGCCGGCCGTGGCCGCACGGTTGCCATCGTGACCGGACTCGCCCTGGCGACCCTCGCGGCCGCACTCGACTCGACGATGCTGACGGCCGCGCTGCCCGCCGTCGACGCCGACCTGAACGCCGGCAGCCAGTGGACCTGGGTGACGCCCGGCTACTTTCTGGCCATGGCCGCGGCCCTGCCGATCTTCGGCATACTCGGCGACGCCATCGGCCGCAAGAAGGCATTCCTGATCGCTGCGGCGATCTTCGTCTTCGGTGCCGCGCTCACCAGCTGGTCACCCGGATTCGACGAATATCTCGCCTTCCGGATGCTGCAGGGAATCGGCGCCGCCGGCATCATTGTCGGTGCACAGTCCATTGTTGCCGATCTCACCACACCTCGCCGATCGGCCAGGCTGTTGGGCATTATCGTCGGTGTCCTCGGACTGGCATTCTTCAGCGGGCCATTTCTCGGTGCGATGCTCGCCGAACGCCTCACCTGGCGGTGGTGCTGCTATGTCGAGATACCGGTCATCGTCATTGCGGCCGCCCTGGTTGGATTCGCTGGCAGGCTTCCGACTCCGGTCCGGGCGGCACCGAAGGGCCGGCCCGACGTGATCGGCGCGGTCCTGGTGACGGCGATCACCACGTGCGTGGCCGTGCTGGTGATGGCTGGCGGGACGCGGTACGCCTGGAATTCGGCGTGGACGCTCGGCCTCCTTGGCGGCACGGGAGTGCTCGTCGGATTGTTTCTGGTGGTGGAGAGATACGCGCGACAACCCGTCGTGCCGCTGCGGCTTTTCCGTGAGCGCTCGTTTGTCGTCCCCCTCACCGTCGCGGCCCTCATCGGCGTTTCGGTATTCGGTGTCGCGAGCTACTTTCCCCTCACCTTTCAGCTCGTCCGGAACACCACCCCGACTGAGACTGGAATGGCAATGATGCCATTGGCCGCCGGCTTTTTCCTGGCCGCGTTGCTGGCGGGTGCGATCATGCGTAAAGCTGTTTCGTACCGGATATTCCTCGCTCTCGGCATTGTCCTCTCGGCCGGAGGCATCGGACGGCTGTCCGTGCTGACGGTCGACACGCCGCGCTGGCAGGACGCGGTTGCCCTGGCGGCGATCGGTGTGGGCGCGGGACTGGTGGTACCGGTCGTTGTCCTGGCCGCGCAGAACGTCGGCCGGCCACAGGTCCTGGGCGCCACGACGGCCGCGGTGACCTACGCCTGGCACCTGGGCGCGTTCCTCGGCGCCGCCGCCACCGGCGTCCTCGTCAACGACCGCGTGGGCGGGAGCGTCGCGTCCCTCGCGAGTCGGTCGGCGCCCGGGCTCACCGGCGAGAACGACCTGCCGGTCGGCATCACCCGGGTCGCCGACGGGCTCACCTCGTTGCTGCCTCAGCTCAGTGCGGAGAGCGGCACGGTCCTCGCCAACGCGCTGCCGCCGACCTTTCGCTATGCCGTCCCCGTGCTGCTGGCCGGCCTGCTGATCGCGTGCGTCCTCGAGGAGAACGCGCTGCGCACCGCCCGCTACGTCGAGAGGAACGGACGAACAACCCATGATCCGCAGGGAGTCGCTGCCATGACGACAGACGTCGAGTCGAGTCCCCTCGCCACGCCAGACCACGAGCCTGCCGCGAACGCACCCGCACCGAATGCACCGGCAGCGAATGCACCGGCAGCGAACGAATCAAGCGCCGGCCGGGCCGGCTCCAGTCCTACGGATCCCGACCCTGCCGCCGACGACCCGGCCCATGACCACCCGGACTCTCGCCGCATCCACGCGATCGCCCGGCGCTCCGACGGACGGCCACTCCCCGGTGTCGCGCTCACCCTCTGCGACATCGCCGGCGAGCAGGTCGCCCGGAGTGTCGCCGCCGGCGGTGGACGGTACGAACTGACCGCACCCACGCCGGGGCCTTATCTGCTGATCGCCAGCGCCCACTCCTACCATCCGTACGCCCAGGTCATCGATGTACGCGACGACCCCACCACCGTCGAGCTCACCATGAACGGCGAGACCGGGATCCACGGCGTGGTGAAGAACGCCACCGGCGAACCCGTCGCCGGCGCCTCCGTGACTCTCGCCGACAGTGACGGCGAGGTCGTGCTCAGCGGCGCCACGGCGACAGGCGGCGGCTACCTGCTCGGAGACATCGAAGCCGGCACCTACACACTCGCCGTCACCGCACCGGGTTACCGCGCCTCGGCGCAGGTGGTTCACATCCCGGCGACGCGGAAGATCCGCTGCGACGTCGACCTGACCGGCGGCGGGCGGCTGCACGGCACGGTCAGCGGCGGCCGCGCCGGACCCCTCTCCGACGCCCGGCTCACCCTCGTCGACGGCTGGGGACGGGTGGTTCGCGCCACCGCGTCCGGGCCGAGCGGGCACTACCGGTTCGACGAGCTACCCGAAGGCGACTACACGCTCGTGGCGAGCATGTATCCGCCGAGCGCCAGCGAGATCCGCGTCGCCGCCGGGCACAACCGTCAGCACGACGTGGAACTCCGCTACCCCGAGTCGGGCAGTCAGGGATAGACCTTCTCTCCAGCGGCCAGCATGGCGACGTACTTCTCGATCCGTCTCGCACGGGTCTCGGACCTCTTGGCGTCGGCGATGCGGTGGAGGATCGCGTAACGGTTCCGGCTGTCGAGACCCGCGAAGAACTCCTTTGCTGAGGACTCACCCTCCAACGCGGCCAGCAGATCGTCTGGGACGGTCGCGGTCCGTGAGCTGTCGTAGGCCGCATCCCACCGCCCGTCGGCTTTCGCCCGCTCGACCTCGCGGAGCCCGGCCGGCTGCATCGCGCCGGACGCGATCAACCGGGAAACCTTGTCGCGGTTGACCTTCGACCAGCGGCTGCGCGGCTTGCGCGGGGTGAACCGCTGCAACCAGTGAGCATCGTCGAAGGACCTCGCCTGGCTGTCGATCCAGCCGTGGCACAACGCCAGATCGACGGCCTCGGCGTAGGTCACCGAGTCGTGGCCCGACCCCTTCCGGGCGATCTTGACCCACAACCCCGCCGACGCCTCGTGATGGTCGGCGAGCCAGGAGCCGAACGACGACCCCGACGCGAAGGAAAGCACCGGTAGGTCCGCCTCGGGACGGGTACGAGTGGTCATGGCCTCAGCCAAGCAGGCGGCACCGACAGTGCTCCAGACCCAAGACGAAGATCCAGTACGCAGACCTGCCTACGACTGGAGCGGCGCCGAGCCGAACGCGACGTTGAACCGGTCGCACCAGATCACCACGCTCCGCATCCCGTTCAGGTCCGCGTCGGTAGGGACCTGGTAGTTCTGGTTTCCGCCGGTCGCCTTGAGCTCACCCAGCCGTACGAAACGACCGTCGTCATACTTCCCCCACGACCCGCCGGCGGGCTGGTCCGTGATCCAGACGTGCAGGTCAGGTCCGTCCGAGGTGGTGAAGTCGTCGAGCCGGACGTAGCGGTCGCCGGCACCGAACCGGAGAACCCGAACCCTGCCGGTCGTCGCGTGTTCCTGGGTGACGAACCGTCCGCTCGCGAGCACGGCCGGCCCCGATGACGCAGTCGGCGCCGATGACACCGGCGGCGCTGGCGTGGTGGACCTGGGTGTACGCCGAGCGGGCGCGGGGCGCGTCTCGCGAGGCCTCGCCGCCTCGGTAGCCGCCAGGGGGATCTCCTCGTTCACCGTACTGCTCGTGAAGACCCGCCACGGTTCGAACGCCACCAGCCCGCCCACCACGGCGGCAGCCACGAGTACGGTCACCAGTAGCAGGATGCCCCGGCGCCGTCGTACGAGCCTCTGCTTCCTCCGCGTCATGTCCACGACAACGGTGCCACCAAAGGTTTCGATGCCCCCTGAACGGTTACCAACTTCTTACGCCGACTGGTGAGTACCGCGTACGCCATGTCCGAAGGGAGAGTGGCGGACCGCCATGAGCGAGGAGACGACCGGACCCGGCGAGACCGGACAGCCCGGCGATACAGCAACCCCCGGCGACCCAGCAGGCCACGACGAGACGGCAGCGCCCGACGAGACGGCGCGGCAGAATGCGTACGACGTCATCGTCATCGGCGGCGGCGCCGTCGGCGAGAACCTCGCCCAGCGGGTGGTGATGCGCGGCCTCACCGCGATTCTCGTCGAGGCCGAACTCTTCGGCGGCGAATGTTCCTACTGGGCCTGCATGCCGAGCAAGGCGCTCCTGCGTAGCGGTGAGGCGTTGCGTGCCGCCCGCGCCGTGCCCGGCGCCACCGAGGCGGTGACCGGGCAGCTCGACGTCCCCGCGGTGCTCGCCCGGCGCGACAAATTCACCTCCCACTGGCACGACGCGAGCCAGGTGGAGTGGGCCGAGAACGCCGGCATCACGGTGCTGCGGGGCACCGC
>JBOHED010000057.1:0-7194 GCA_050700915.1 Actinopolymorphaceae bacterium
GCCGCGGCTCGTCGTCGGCCGGGTCGAGCAGGTAGAGGTCGCCCGCCCGGTGGTAGACCAGCCGGGTGCCGTCACCGCTGAGGTTCCGCGCGTAGTAGTCGTCGTGGTCGGAGTGCCGGCGCAGGTCCTCACCCGCCGGGGTGCAGGAGTAGACGTTGCCGATGCCCTCGTGGTCGGACAGGAAGTAGATCCGCTCGCCCACCCAGCACGGGCTGGCGAGGTTGCCGTCCAGCGTGACCAGGCGGCGGAACTCCCCGCTGCCGTCGGGGTCGACCCACAGCTCACCGGCCGTGCCGCCGCGGTAGCGCTTCCAGCGGGCCGGGTCGGCGGTGTTGCGGCCGATCACGACCCCACCGGTCGGTGCGTACGACAGGGACTGTGCCCATCCGTACGGCAGTTCCTCCGACGGGCCGCCCAGCCGGCTGACCGCGCGTAGGCGGGCCGCGTTGACGGGGCGGGTCGCGGTGCTGGCGTAGCCGATCGTGTCGTCGTCGAGCCAGCCGGCGACGGCACACCGCGGCGCGGCCTCGAAGGTCAGCCGCCGCGCGGTGCCGCCCGCCGACGGCATGACATAGATCTCACCGGGCCCTTCCTCCTGCCCGACGAACGCGAGCTGCGTTCCGTCCGGCGACAGGCTGGGGCGGGACGCCTCCGCGACCCCCGCGGTCAGCCGCCACGCGCGGCCACCCTCGGCCGGAACGCTCCACAGGTCATCGTCACTGACGAACACCACGACGTCGCCGTTGATGCTCGGAAACCGCAGGTAGCCCGCGTCGTCGACCATTCCGTCGTTCCCTCCCAGGCGCGTGGACCTCGACCCTAGCCGCAACCACGGCCCGGCCCAATGCCGCCGGAAGTGTCGCCGATTCACCCATGGGGTACGTCGCAATGAACATATGGACGGCGCCGTGAGAGCCAGGTGGACAACGACGTGGATGCCGAGATCACCCTGCGGGTGGATGGCGAGGACCGCACCCTGACCGTGGACACGCGGACGACCGTGTTGGACGCGCTCCGGGAACGGCTGGGGGTGACCTCGCCGAAGAAGGGCTGTGACCACGGGCAGTGCGGTGCCTGCACGGTCCTGTTGAACGGTCGCCGGGCACTCACCTGCCTGGCGCTGGCGGTCGCCCACGACGGTGCGGAGATCACGACCGCTGCCGGCCTGGCCGACGGCCGAGAGCTGCACGAGCTGCAGCAGGCGTTCGTCGAGCACGACGGGTTCCAGTGCGGGTACTGCACGCCCGGCCAGATCTGCTCGGCCGTTGGGATGCTGGACGAGGTGAAGGCCGGCCATCCCAGTCACGTCACCCGGCACCTCAACGGCAGCCACGTGGACCTGGTCGACGAGGAGATCCGGGAACGGATGAGCGGCAACCTGTGCCGGTGCGGCGCGTACGTCAACATCGTCGCCGCGATCCGGGAGGTGGCCGCCCAGTGAAGCCGTTCGAGTACACGCGGGCGCTCGACGCGCCCACCGCGGTAGCGATGGTGTCGGAACGTCCGGGCGCGGCGTTCCTGGGTGCCGGTACGAACCTGGTCGACCACCTGAAGCTCGGTGTCGCGGGCCCCGACCTGCTCGTCGACGTGAGCGGACTCCCATTCGACCGGATCGTCCCGCTGCCGGGCGGCGGGATCCGGGTGGGGGCCGCGGTGTCCAACAGCGACCTGGCCGTGGACCCGATCGTCCGGGCCCGCTATCCGGTGCTGTCCCGCGCATTGCTGGCCGGCGCCTCGGCGCAGCTGCGGAACATGGCGACCAGCGCCGGGAACCTGCTGCAACGCACCCGGTGCGTCTATTTCCAGGACACCACCACGCCGTGCAACAAGCGCGAGCCCGGCACGGGCTGCTCGGCGATCGAGGGTTTCCACCGCGACCACGCCATCCTCGGCGCGTCCGAGGCGTGTGTGGCGACGCACCCGTCGGACATGGCCGTCGCCCTGGCGGTGCTGGACGCCTCCGTCGTGGTGCTCGGGCTGGACGGCGAACGCAGCATCCCGATGAACGACTTCCACCGGCTCCCCGGCGACGAACCGCAGCGCGACACGGTGCTCGCCCATGGGGAGCTGATCACGTCGATCGACATCCCGGACGTTCCGATGGCGGCCCGGTCGACCTACCGCAAGGTGCGCGACCGGGCGTCGTACGCCTTCGCCCTGGTCTCCGTCGCTGCGGCCCTCGACATCGCCGACGGCACGGTCGCCGAGGCCCGGATCGCACTTGGCGGCGTGGCGCACAAGCCGTGGCGCGCGACCCGGGCCGAGCAGGAATTGCTCGGCGCCCCCGCGACCGACGACAGCTTCCGCCGCGCCGCGGACGCCGAGTTGGCCGCCGCGCGGCCGCTGGAGGGCAACGCTTTCAAGGTCCCGCTGGCGCGGAACACCATGGTGGCGGTCCTGCGCGACCTGGCCCGTGAGGACTGGTCATGAACCCCAGCATCAACCCCAGGATCAACCCCAGGATCCGGCGGCGGTCGTTGGTCGAGGACCAGGCGAAGGAGACACGGTGACCGACCTGCTCAGGCCGCGCGAGATGGGCCAGCCGCACACCCGGGCCGACGGCGTCGCCAAGGTGACCGGCACGGCGCCTTATGCGTACGAACAGAAGGTCCTTGACCCGCTCTACCTGTATCCCGTCCAGGCGACGATCGCCCGTGGCCGGATCAGCGCGATCGACACGGCGGCCGCCGAGGCCTGCGACGGCGTCGCCTTCGTCCTCACCCATGAGAACGCGCCACGGCTCGCCTCGGACGCCGACCTGGAGTACTGGGTGCTCCAGTCGGCGGATGTCGCCTACCGCGGCCAGTTCGTCGGGGCGGTCGGCGCCGAAAGTCTCGAGACCGCACGGCACGCGGCGAGCCTGGTCCACGTGGACTACGCCGCGGAGCCACACGATGTCGACCTGCGCGCGGACCGCGACGACCTCTACGCGCCCGATCATGTGAACCCGTGGTTCCCCACCGACAGCGAGGACGGCGACGTCGACGCGGCGCTCGCGGACGCGGCCGTCACGGTCGACCAGTGGTACTCCACGCCCACCAAGCACCACAACCCGATGGAGCCGCACACGACCGTCGCGGTGTGGGACGACGACGGGCTGACGATGTACGACTCGTCCCAGGGGGTGCACTGGGCCAAGGCCGCGATGGTGCCCGTGTTCGGCCTCGACGCCGACACGCTCCGGGTCATCTCGCCGTACGTCGGTGGCGGCTTCGGGTCCAAGGGCATGCCGCACGCCCACAACGTGCTGGCGGGGCTGGCCGCCCGGATGGCCGCCGGACGTCCGGTGAAGTTCACGTTGACCCGGCAGCAGATGTTCGGTCCCTCCGGGCACCGTACGCCGACCATCCAGCACCTCCGGCTCGCCGCCGGCGCCGACGGCCGCCTCACCGGGATCGCCCACGACGCGGTCGAGCAGACGGCGCGGTTCAAGGAGTTCGCGGAGCAGACGGCCGTCCCGACCCGGGTGATGTACGCGGCACCGAACCGGCGGACCAGCCATCGCCTGGCGCGCCTCGACGTTCCGGTGCCGACCTGGATGCGGGCACCCGGCGAGACGCCCGGGATGTTCGCGCTCGAGTCGGCGATGGACGAGTTGGCGGTCGCCTGCGGTCTCGACCCGATCGAGCTGCGGATCCGCAACGAGCCGGAGCGCGACCCGGAGTCCGGCCTGCCCTGGTCGAGCCGGAACCTCGTCGCCTGCCTACGCGAGGGCGCCCGCCGGTTCGGGTGGGAGTCGCGCGATCCCACTCCGGGCGTACGCCGGCGCGACGGCTGGCTGGTCGGTACCGGTGTCGCCAGCTCCACCTACCCTGCCGGGCGGTTGCCCGGTTCGGCCGCCTCGATCCGTTCCGCCGGTGATGGGCGGTACGAGGTGTCGATCGGCGCCGCTGACCTCGGTACCGGCACCTGGACGACCTTGGCGCAGATCGCCGCCGACGCACTCGACGTACCCCTCGACGCGATCGACCTGCGCATCGGTGACACGGCACTGCCCGCCGCCTCGGTCGCAGGTGGGTCGACGGGTATGGCGAGCTGGGGTTCGGCGGTCGTCGCGGCGGCCCGCTCCCTCCGGGAGAACCACGGGGCGAATCCGCCCGCCGGAGCCGAGGCCATCGCCGACATGCCGGACAATCCGCATCAGGGGTCCTACGCGATGCATGCGTTCGGTGCGCAGTTCGCCGAGGTGCGCGTCGACGCCGACACCGGCGAGATCCGGGTGCCGCGGATGCTCGGCGTCTTCGCCGCCGGCCGGATCATCAACCCGAAGACCGCGCGGTCGCAGTTCATCGGCGGGATGACGATGGGGCTGTCCATGGCGCTGCACGAGGAGAGCGTCATGGACCGGCGGCTCGGCCACATCGTCAACCACGACTTCGCGTCGTACCACATCGCCGCCAATGCCGACGTGGCCGACATCGACGCCGCGTGGATCGACGAGGACGACCCGTACGTGAACCCGATGGGGTCCAAGGGCATCGGCGAGATCGGCATCGTCGGCGCCGCGGCCGCGATCGCCAACGCCGTCCACCACGCCACCGGCACCAGGGTCCGCGACCTGCCGATCACCGTCGACAAGCTCCTCCGCTGATCCGGCGTCCTCCGCTGATCCGGCGTCGTCTGCTGATCTGGCGTCGTGATCTGGCGTTCTTCGCTGTTCTGGCGAGCGGGTGTGGGCGGGCCGCGGTTTCAGTCCGTACGCACGAACTGAGCCATCCGCTGGCCCCGCCGGTGGCCCCAGTCACCGACATGGACGAACTTCCACGGACCCACACTGGCCGCCCATTCCAGGTCCGCCAGGCGATAGTGGAACGGGTCCCGGTGCGGATAGGTCCACCCCTTCTTGTCCGGGCGACGCTGGCGCTCGCCGAGTGGGAGGTCGTCAGGCGCCTCGAAGAACGTCGTGAAGTAGCTCGCACCCGGCTTCGTCACCTTCGCCAGCTGGTGCAGGCACAGCCGGATGTGGTTCAGCGGCAGGTGACTGAAGACCGACACCGACAGCATGAAGTCGAAGGTGACACCGAAGTCGGCAGCCGCGAACGTGTCGGTCTGCCGCAGGTTCGCTGCCGGCATCCGGTCGGTCAGCCCGGCCTTGGGCACCTCGTGCTCGACTCCCGCCTTGAGCAGGCTCTTGTTGAGGTCGATGCCGTAGTAGTGCCCAGGCTCGAGGTATTTGATGAAGTGGACACCGCCCCGCAGAGCGCCGCACCCGACGTCGAGCAACCGGTGTTCGGGCCGCAGACCTTGGGAGACGAGGAAGTCGAACTGCAGCTTCCCGACCTCTTTCCAGTACGCGCCGACCCGCTTGCGATGATGGCCGGCCGCGATCTGGTCGTCGCTGAGCTGCTTTCCGTACGTGTTGAACTGCCTTGCTCTGGGCACGACCATCGAGCGAAGCTTCGGATACCAACGCCCCCCTCCACTCTGGCTGCTCGGCTTGTCCCGTTTCTGGTTCCACAGCATGACTCTCCAGGATCGTCGACAGCGGCCGGTGCACAGGTCGTCAACACTCGTCGAGACCCGGCAAGACACTGGATCCGGCAACGTAGGCTCCGCTCCGGGGTGTGTCAATTCGAAGGTCGACTCACCGCGGACGCTGAGTGACGTTGTTCTTCCGCGAGTTGCTCGAAGGGGATTCCGTCGATCCGCCGGTCAAGCGCCTCGATCATGTAGGGACACTCGCGAACCGGGTGTTCGGCTGGGCAGTTCGCCGCATGGTGGAGGAAGTCCTGTGCGCCCTTGGCCTGGGCGATGAGCTGCTCGAGCGCCGAGATCTGCTCTCGGACGACCTCGCGCCAATGATCGCTAGGCTCGTCGAGCACCGCCGAGGCGGTGTCCAGGCTCATCCCCAGCCGCTGCATGATCTGGATGAACGCCAGACGCCGTAACTCCTCGGGACCGTACATGCGTCGGCCGCCGCGGCGCGCGGTGGGCCGGACGAGCCCCTGTTCGTCGTAGTAGCGCAGCGCCGAGGCGTTCATCCCGAGCCTGCTGGCGGCCTCGCCGATGGGCAGGAGATCCATGTCCACATTTGACTTCAAGTTGGGTTGAAGCGCCACCCTGGCGGCTATGGATACACAATTGCGTTCGTGGGCAATGGACCGGCCGGTCACCTCCCCGTTCGCCAGACCCAGCGGCATGATCGGACGTCTGGCCGGGCGGTTCATGCTGTGGACCAACGCACAGGAGGCTGTGCTCGACATCCTTGACGTGCGGCCCGGTGCTCGGGTGCTCGAGGTCGGGTACGGCCCCGGTGGCTTGATCCGATTGCTGGCCGACCGTACGGACGCCTCCGTCATCCAGGGGATCGATCCCTCGCCCGACATGCGAGACGTCGCGACCAGGATCAACCGGGCGGCGGTCCGGGAGGGCCGGGTCGACCTGCACCTCGGCACCGCGGAAGGGACCGGCCTGCCGGACCAGAGCGTCGATCATGTCGTTTCGGCCAACAACGTGGCGATCTGGCCCGACCTCGAGGCCGGCCTGCGGGAGCTGCACCGCGTGGTAAGCCCCGGCGGCACGGTGGTGATCGCCTGGCACGGCGGAACGAATCCCTCCCGGATCGCCCGGAGCCTACGCCTTCCCGAAGACAAGCTGGACCGGATCGAGGCCGGCCTCCAGGAACTCTTCTCACGGGTCGGCCGACATCAACTGAAGAACCTCGACGTCTTCAAAGCCACGCGCTGAGCGTGCCGAAGAGCCGGCGGAAGCTCTCGTTGTCCTGCCCGGCAAGCGCATGGTCACGGAGGTTCGGCCGACGGATGTCATGATCGACGGATGCGAGACCTGCGCCTGCTTCCGAAGGCACACCTGCACCTGCACCTCGACGGGGCGTTGCGCCGATCGACCTACCGCGAGCTCGCGGCGGCGGCGGGACTTCCGGCCCCGCTGCCGACGTCGTACGGGAGCTTCGCCGACTTCACCGAGACGATCACCGCCGCCGCCCGGTCGATGCGTACCGGGGACGACGTCCGCCGGGTCGTCCGGGAGATCGTGGAGGACGCGTCGGCCGCCGGAGCCTGCTGGGTCGAGGTGTCGATGTGGCCGGGGGTGTTCGACGGCCGGATCGGTACGTACGACGAGGCGGTCGCGGTGGTCGTCGACGCCGGACGCGCGGCGGCCGAGGCGACCGGCACCGGCTTCGGGCTCGTCGTCGCCGCCAACCGGAACCGCGGGCCGGACGAGGCTGTCGAG
>JBOHED010000058.1:0-8770 GCA_050700915.1 Actinopolymorphaceae bacterium
GCGAGAAGCTCCAGCGCCCGGCCGAGGTAGGGCACCCAGTGGTCGTGCGGCGTCGTACCGGCGGTCAGGGAAAGGTTCTTCCGGAACAACGTCCTGAACGGGACGACGTAGTCCTCGGTGTCGACGATTCCGAACGCCAGCACATGCCCACCAGGCGCCGCCGCACGGATCGCGTCGGCGACGGTCGCGGTCTGGTGCCCGACGGCCTCCACGCACAGGTCAACAAGGTCTGACTTGGCAAGTCCGGCCACCCAGTCGGACGCCCCGCAGGCGTACGTCCCGGCGAGCCCGTAGTCGCCCGCCACCTCGCTCCGGTCGATCGGGTCGACACCGACCACCGACCGTGCGCCACGGGCGTTCAGCACATGGGCGAACAGGAGCCCGATCGGCCCGAGGCCGAGCACCGCGACGGTACGCCCGGCGACATCAGGTATCCGGTCGATCGCGCTGAGGACGGTGGCGAGGGGTTGTGCGGCGATCGCGTCCAGGTCGCGCACCTGGTCGGGGACGGCGCACACCAGGAAGTCTGCCGTGACGGAGTACTCCTGCAGGCCCCGCACTCCCCGCGCGACACCCACCACGCGGTCGCCGGGTCGAAACCGCGCGCTCGCGCTCGCGACCACCTCCGCGACGATCTCGTGCAACGGGAACCCCGGGCCTGGCCGGTCGTGGCCGTCCGGCGGTGCCGCGCCGGTGAACTTGGGTACGTCGCTGCCGCAGATACCGCCCACCACGAAGCGGAGCAGGAGTTCGCCCGGCCGGAGGTCGGCTGGGCTCGGCGGGTCGCAGTCGACTTCACTCATCCTGCCTGGTCCATCAAGCTGGTAGGCCCACATCACTCGACCGTAGCCCACCTTCGACGTCGTACGACCGACCGGGAACGGCAAGCCCAGGTCAGACGTGTCGCGCGCAGGCGGCGAGGATGTCGTCCCACGCCGCCATGTCGAAGTGCCCGCGGCCGTCGAGCCAGTGCAAGTCGACACCTGGAATCGTGCGTTCGAGATATCGACCCATCTCCCGCGAGACGAAGATGTCCTCGTCGCCCAACCAGATGTGGGTGGGGACGCGGACGGTGCTGATGTCGAAGTCCCAGTCCCGGTAGGCCATGAGCGCCTCGTGGGCCCCTCCCCGGCTCCCCTGCCGGAACGCCTCCCGCTCGGACGCGCGCAACACGGTCAGCAGGCCGCCCTCCCGCAGCGCCGTCCGGTCGCCGGACGACACAGCCGTGCGCATCAGGCCGTAGAACAGCCACGGCCAGTACCGCGCACACCAGCCCAGCGGCGCGAACGAGGCGTGCATGACCCATGGCGTACGACGGGCGACCCAGGAATAGGACCGGTCGAGTGCGTTCAGACTCGCCCCGATCTCGGGGGTGGCCACCGGTCCCCACGGCCCGAGCGCGCCCACGAACCGCAACCGGTCAGTCCGGACGTACGCACCGCAGGCGAACAGGTGCGGCCCTCCTCCGGAGTGGCCGACCACCCCGAACTCCCGAATGCCGAGAGCATCGGCGAGGGCACAGACATCGCCTGGCCAGTCCCGAAAGGCTCGGCCCACCTGAAACGTGGATCGTCCGAACCCCGGCCGGTCCAAGGCGATGAGCCGGAACCCGTGCCGCCCGGCCGCGCTGTCGGCGAAGGCCCCCTCGAGCCGACTGCCGGGCGTTCCATGGAAGTAGATCGCCGGAAACCCGTCGGGATCTCCCCACTCCTCGAAGGCCAGATCCCTGCCGTCGCCCAGTGTCACCAGCCGAACATGCGATGCCCGGTCCATCGCGATCTCCTATTTGGGCGTTCCCCTTAGGCGTACGCCCAAATAGTAGCAACCGTCCGATACTCGCGTAAGCGGCTTGGCCGGTCGGGTTGTCGCGTAACCTGCCCTCGCGTCGCGCGTTACACCCCTAGGTCGCCCTGCTGCCGACACGCAAGACACCAAGCCCGACAAGCGATTGCCAAGCGCAACCGCGTCACCACGATAAGCCGCATCAGCAACACCGCATCACCGTGAGCGACCAGACGCAAGGGTGCGTCGCGCACGAACGGGGCCCCGCAGTCGAGGGGCCCTTCTTGCTGTTTCCAGGGGAGGGAAACCAGTGACCACGTGGTGTATCGACCTCAGCATTCATACCGGGCGGCCGATCGTCCCGCCCGAGATCTGCCAGCGGCTCCAGGAGGAGATCGGACATCGGGCGGCGGTCGGAAACACCACGCCGCCGGGCGATCTCTCGGTCAGTGTCCACCTGGACGCCGATAGCCTTCCGGGCGCGGTCATGACTGCCGCCGAAAAGATCACGACCCACCTGGCCAGGCACCAACTCGAGGGGTGGATCACGGAGGCGGAGGTCTGCACCGAGGACGAGTTCGTACGACGCACGATGCAGGAGGCACAGGCAGAGGAGGCACAACCCGTCGTGATGCGAGCGGTGCGCGGCAGGCACCGGAAGGGTCGATAGTCAGGCCGCTCCGGACACCTCCGGCAGGTACCACTCGACGGGGACTCAAGAATCGGTTCGCCCCATCAACCAGGAGGAGCTTCATGGGAATCGGGACAGGCATCTTCTTGATCGCTGTCGGCGCGGTCCTGTCATTGGCATTCGAGATCGATTTACCGTACGTCGACGATGACGCGCTCGGACTCGTACTCGTCATCGCCGGGATCGTCTCCGTCGTGGTGTCCGTCATCCTGAAGAGCGAACACCCGGAGGCGGGCGTGGGCACCGGCATCCTGTTGTTCGCCCTCGGCGCCTGCCTGGCGTGGGCGGTCAACGTCGACCTGCCCTACATCGAGGACTACGCGATGGGCGCGATCATGATGGTCGCCGGTGGCATCGCGATCATCGCCACCGTGGTGACAGCGATGCAGCGCCGCGACGACCACCGGCCCGCGATGCCGGACCGCTACTGACCCCCGTCGTCGTCCTCAGCAGCCTGAGCGCCGACCTCCGCTATCCGGCGCCGGACGAACGCCTGCACGATTCGACGATCCGTCTGGCACACTCATTTGGTGTCGATGGACGAGGTGCGGATCGGCGACGCCGAGCGTGATGACGCCCTGCACAAACTCGGCGAGCATCTGGCGGCCGGCCGCATCGACATCGAAGAGCACGGTGAACGCAGCTCCCGGATCATCGCAGGCCGGACCCGCGGCGATGTCAGGGCGGTGTTCGCCGATCTTCCCGAGCCGCGCCCGCTCCTCGACCAGCCGCCGACCTCGGGCCCCGGTGGCGGTCCGGCGGCACCGGTACGCACGAACCAGCCAGGGAGTGCACCGGTCGTCCCCGTTCAGAAGGGCTCGGCACTCCGGAGATTCGCGGGCGGCCTGACACCGCTCGTCTGGTGCTTGTGCATCGCCGTGTTCGTGATGGCACAGGTCGGCTGGTGGGTGTTCCTGGTGCCGATCGCGTACTCGGTGCTGTTGTCGGCCTGGGGTCAGGCGGCCGGCGACCCGCACAAGGACGCACCCAAGGACAAGGACGGGAACAGGAACACGGACGGGGACCAGCCTGGCGGATGAACGCCGGTCAGCTGTGATGAACTCTCGGTCATGACCGCGACCAAGCCGCCCGAGCTGGCGATGCTCTGGGAAGCCGACGATCCGTCCCTGGCACTCGACAAACGCTTCGGGTTCACCGATCTCGGCCAGGCGACCCGATGGCTTGGCGATGTCCTGGCCACGCACTGGGGGGTGGAGGTGGTCTCCTGGGAGCGCTTCGTGATCAGCGCCGGCAACGCGCTGGTGTGGTTGACGACGGACACGCAACGCCTGCTCGCGAAGTGGTCGGTCGTGTCGAGGCTCCATCCTCGCCTGGCCGAGTTCGCTCGGCTCACCGACTGGCTGGGCCGCCGTGGGATGCCGGTGTCCGCGCCGATCCCATCGATCGACGGGATCCTCCAGGTCGAGACCGGCGGCGTGTCGCTCTGTCTCCAGCGGGTGGCCGACGGAGCCCATCTCGACGTGAGCGATCCAGCCCAGGTGTATGCCGCCGGAGTCGCCCTGGCCGACCTGCACCTGGCGCTCGCCGAGTATCCGTTCCTCGACTCTATGACCACACTGGACGTACGAAGCCAGCCCGAACCCCTGGTTGCCCGGCTGAGCGATGGAATCGAGTCCACAGGGACGAACTCCGCAGGGACGAACCCCGCCCGGGCCGAAGCCATCGGCGCGCTCCGTGCGTTCCTGGGAACCCGGCGATCGGACCCTTCGGTGCCCGGGCCGGCACAACTGATCCACCGGGACTTCCGGTCGGCCAACGTGCTGTTCACCGGCAACACCGTCACCGCCGTGCTCGACTTCGAAGAGGTCAAGTACGACTTCAGCGTCGTCGACCTCGCCCACTCGGCCGTCCTGCTCGGCACGCAGTTCCGGAACTGGGCGCCGGTCCCACCCGAAACCCACGAGGTGTTCGTTGCTGGATACCGGTCGGTACGCAGCCTCTCCGAAAGTGAGGATGCGTGGTTGGCCGCGCTGATGCTCTGGGGCACTGTGCACTTCGTTCCCGCCGGCGACGACCCCGCCGGCTGGGGAACGTCGGCCAAGGCCCTGGCGGCCGCTCTGCGGTGACCTGCCCTGGCGGCCTTACGGTGACCGCCTTACGGTGAGCGGAGTCAGTCGCCGAGGGCGGGGAGTACGTAGCGTTCGTACCAGCCGCGGAAGACGTTCTCGTGGAACTCTGGTGCGTCCTTCTTCCAGAAGTCGTCGTGCGCCTGGTAGTACCTTCTCGCGCCGGCGATGAAGTCCCCCTCGGACGCAACGGAGCTGAAACTCTCCGCCTGTGTGTTCCTGGTCTGTTCCAGCTTCTTCAGCGCGTCCATGATCGGCCCGGGATCCGGTTCGTACATCCACTTCGACATGGCGTCGTCAACAGGGTCGCCGGCGGGTCCGGACTCCTCGGCGGGCAGATAGGTGGACTGTTCAGGTACCAGCGCGCGGTTTCCGGCCCGGATCACCTCGTCGACATACTGCTGGCCCCACGCCTCTGCCGGATCCCCCGGGAGCTTGTCGGTGATACCGGTGAGCACCGGCATGATCGTGTCGGGCGAATGCACGCGCTTGAGGTCCTTCGTCTCGTCGTAGACGATCTCCATCTGCCGGGCGAATCCCGTGCCGATCATGAAGACGCTGAGGTCGAAGCTCTTGGCGAGCGCCTCGTCGTCGAGGTCGGGACTGAACGAGTACGCACCGACATAGGACCGGCGAGCCGGGAACTCTCCGTACTGGCCCAGCGGGTACGTCATCCAGCCAACGACGTCCCAGATCGGCTTGTCGAGCTCTTTTGCCAGGCGTAGATAGCTGTTCTCGTTCTCCGCGCCCGAAACGTACTGGTCGACGTTGCCCGTGTGCATCGCGACATCGCCGCGGACGAACGCCGCCGTCACCTCGTCCCAGCTGCCGTAACTGACATCGGAGATGAGCGCCTTGTCCTCGAACATCATTCCCCGCCAGTCCTCGATGACGGGTATCCATTTCTCCTCGGCGCGCCAGGTGTAGTCCCATTGCCAGCGCCAGTTCGTCTGCGGCGCCGGCAGCTGGGACAGCAGATTCCAGCCGTCCGAGTCGAGCGCGACGCCCAGCCCCCAGGAAGGTGACGCGAAACCCTTCCGTCGTCCGTCCGTGAGCGCACGCGCCATGATGCGTACGTCCTGCCAGGTGTAGTCCGGCTTCGGTTCCGCCACACCGGCCTCGGCGAAGAGATCCTTCCGGTAGAACATCCCGTCGCTGACGCCGAAGCCGCTCGGCATGCCGAAGTACTTCCCGTCGACCTGCCAGGTCTCCTCCCACACCGGTCGTACGTACGGAGCGAGCTTGTCCTCGAGACCGCTCTCGGCGAACAGGTCGGTGACGTCCGCGGCCAACCCCTGCTTGAAGGCGGACAGGATCGCGGGCTGGCTCCAGTTGCCGAGAGCGTTGCTGGAATAGATGGCGGGCGCGGTCCCGCCGGCAACAGCGGTCGTCATCGCCTCCTGATTCCAGATGTCGATGTTCACCGAGCGGAGCTTGACACCGGGATTCCGGTCGAGCCAGGACTTCAACACCTCGGCGTAGGCACGGGCACCGACATCGGCCTTCTGCTCCGAGGCAGGCGGCATCGCCGAGAACGGCGCTTCGGCCACCCTGAGGGTGACATCACTCCCGGCACCACCCGACCCGTCCTTGGAACACGCACTCAGATAACCGCCGGACCCCACCAACCCACCGGCGGCCGCGAGCGCCTTCAGCATGCCCCGCCTCGACAATTCAGCCATGGGTCAGCCTCTCCCGCCCCTCCTGCTCGCGCACGATGTCGCGCATACCTTCCCACTCACCCCAGATGTCGGTCATCGAATCCCACCGGCCACGGTCGTGCTCCTGGTGGAAGAGCCGGAAATAGATCGCGTACCGGATATTCGGCGAGTGGTTCTCAGCATTTCCGTGGCCCAGTTGGTAATGGGCGAGGACGGCGTCTCCTGCGGAGACCTGCACCTGTTCCGGCTCGGGAAGCTCGACCTGTGGCATGCCGTCAAGCAGCGTCTGCGGTCCGTGCGTACGGAAGTAGTCCTCGTAACGATGGTGGCTGCCCGGCCACACGGTGAAGTTGCCGGCGAACTCCTCGTCGACGTCGTTGAGGTAGACGCCGACGAGTGCGGTGAAGTGTTGGATCACTCCGAACGGGACACCGTTGGTCGGGCTGTGCATCCCGTCGATGTGCGGCCGCGGTTGCTGTGGTGTTCCGGACCTGGGGAAACGCAGCGCCATCTGGGCGTTGGAGACCGGGCGGATTTGGCCCGGCCCGATCGCGGACTCGGCGATCGACCAGGCAGTGCTCGCATTGAGTAGGTCGACGATCTCCGGAGCTGTACGGAGTTCGGGGCAGAACGACTGCGCCCCGAGTTTCCGGTCCGCCGGGTCGATTCCGTTCGACCCGAGCGAGGAGTTGATCGCGTGCAGCGCCGCCCGGACGCCGTCCCGCGAGACCGCACCCGGGAGTTTCACGAATCCGTTCGTGTAGAGCTCGGACTTCTGCGCATACGACAGTTCGGCCATTCGGAGGGACACCTCCGGTCTCCCGAGCGGTTCAGGCTCACCAGCACTTACTGCACTCGCCACTCGGTGTCGACTGTATGATCGTTGGCCCGGATACTAAACGCAGTTGCGAAACCCGTCAACGCGCCCAGGCCCGCACCTGGTGGCCAGATCCGACATGCCCAGATCCGAAAGCATGGGAGAACGCCATGACCGCAGGAACAACGGCGTTGCGGCTCGGCGACTACAACCAGCAGGTCGTCCTCGAGTTGATCCGTACTGTCGCAGGCGTGAGCCGGACCGAGATCGCCGAACGAACCGGACTGACCGCGCAGGCCATCTCCAAGATCGTCCGCCGTCTCGTCGACCAGGGGCTGGTCCGGGAGTCCGGCACGACCGTCCCGTCGACTCTCGGTGGCCGACCGGCGGCCGGCCTGCAGGTCAACCCGGGCGCGAGCTACGCGGTGGGTGTGCACGTCGACCGCGACGAAACGGCGTACACACTCCTCGATCTCAGCGGAACGGTGGTCGCGCGGCACCGCCGCGCGACGCCCCAGACCGGCCCCTCGCGGGTGGTCCACCAGATCGCGGCCGTCGTGCCCCGGCTGCTGGACACCGCGCACGTCCAGCGGTCCCATGTGCTCGGCATCGGTGTGGGCGCTCCCGGACCTCTCGATCCCGTCGAAGGAGTGGTCCAGAGTCCCGGCGGAATGCGTGGCTGGGGCACCGTCCCGCTGCGCGACCTGGTGAGCGAACGCACCGGATTTCCCGTCTCGATCGAGAACGACGCCGTGGCCGCGGCGATCGGCGAGAGCTGGATCGGCCAGAGTTGGATCGGCCGGCCCGGGCGGGCGAGAACGATGGTGTTCTGCTACCTCGGGTGGGGTGTCGGTGCCGCCCTGCTGATCGACGGCCATCCGTACCGGGGGTCGAACGCGGGAAGCGACCTCTACCACTTACCCGTCGACCCGAGGGGGCCCCTCTGCGCGTGTGGCAGTCGCGGCTGCGTCGGTCTGTACGTGTCGCCGGCGAAGATCGTCGACGCCGTCCGCGCACTCCGATCCGATGCCGGCAGCAGCGATGGTGGAACCGGCAACGGTGGAACCGGTGATCTCGACTACGCACAGGTCTGCGCTGCCGCTCGCGCCGGCGCCGCGATCGAACGGCGGGTGATGACGAACGCGGCGCGGATGCTGGGCCTCGCACTCGTCGGCGTCACGAACGTCCTCGTCCCCGACGTGGTCGTCCTGGGCGGTGCGGCGGTCGATGCGGCCCGGTTCAGCTACGAACCGCAGATCCGCGCGGCGCTCGACCGGAGCACTGGATACGTACACGGCCAGAAGGTCCGCGTCGAGTTCTCCTCGGCTGGCGCCGAGGTGGGCGCGGTCGGTGCCGCGTCGCTGGTGTTGCACGCCGCCTTCGCGCCGCGGATCCCGAGCGCGTGAGAGTGGGGTGCATGCCGGCGAAGGATCGACGCCGGTAGGCGTTCGGCTCCGTTCAATCCAGGGGAAGCGGGTCGTAGCTCGCACCGTAGGGCGCGTCGGGTCGTCCGAACTCACCCATCAGGGCCCGGCGTCTCGGCGTCGTACGCTCCAGGAAGTCCGCAGAGTTGGAGAACCGGTCGGCTGGGCGTACCCACGGCGGGCTGTAGACGTAGTGCGCCGTGTAGCGGTCCCGGTCCCCGTCGTGGCGGTAGGTGCGGTGCCAGACACCGTTGTGGAACAACAGGACCGAGCCGATCGGCGCACAGATCACGTGCCCGATCGGGACG
>JBOHED010000059.1:0-3515 GCA_050700915.1 Actinopolymorphaceae bacterium
GACTGCTCGTGTGCAGTGACGGCCTCGACAACGCCGCGGTCAAGGACAACGCCATCGCCGACGTGCTGGGCCGGGCCCCCAGCCCTCAGGACGCCGCGGACGCGTTGATCGGCCTGGCCCTCGACCAGGGCAGTCCGGACAACGTGACCTGCGTCGTTGCCGACGTCATCGATGTCGACCAGGGCGCCCCTGAAGCGACGACGCTCGCGGGTACGGCGGTCGCCGCACCCGCAGTGGTGGGTGCCGCCGCCGAGGCGGCCGACCAACTCGACTCGTCGGCCGAGCACACGGCGGCGTTGAGTACCGCCGCGATCGCCCGGCAGGCTTCCCGGCAGTCGGGGCGGCTTTCCGGTGACGACAGTCTTCCCCATGGCGAACCGGACCTGGAGGAGGAGCTTCGCTATGCGCCGCGGCCGCCGCGCCGGTTCCGGTGGGTGAGCCGGATCGTCGTCGCCATCGTCGTCCTCGGCCTGATGGGCATGGGCGGCCGGTGGGCGTACGGCTGGTCGCAGGACCAGTACTACGTCGGGCCCTACCCCGACGATGCGCCCGCCAACGCCAGCAAGACCCGGGTCGCGATCTTTCGTGGCATCTCGCAGCAGATCCCCGGCGTGCCGTTGTCCCACGTCTACGAAATGCAGTCGCTCGCGCTGCGCACACTCCCGTCGTACCAACGTCAGCAGGTGGCCGACACGATCCCGGCCACCAGTCTCGGCCATGCGCGGGAGATCGTCGGCAAGCTGCGCAAGCTCGCCGCGCAGTGCCCTCCCGCGCCGACCACGGGCCCGACGCCGACGCCGACGACTCCCAAGGCCAACCCGACCGGCGGGAAGAAGCCGACCACCACGGCGAAGCCGACCAGGCCCGCCGACGAGGCCGCGAGTCCGTCCGCGACCCCCCGTGCCGGCGCCAGTCCGGCCCCCGAGGACTGCGATCCCGCCAACCCCACCCCGTCACCCACGTCAGGCTCGCGGTGAGCGAGGCCCAGTCCCCCGCCGTCGAGGTCCGCAAGCGCCGCACCGCGGAGCTTGTGCTGACCGTGCTCGCCCTGACGGTCGCCGTCGGGGCCTACGCGGTCGTCGGCATCACCCTGACCGGCAAGCTCTCCTCGCAGGTCTTCTCCTACGGCGCCGGGCTGACCCTGCTGGTCGGCATCGCCCACGTCATCATCCGGATCCGTACGCCCTACGCCGACCCGATCCTGCTGCCCTGCGTCGTACTGCTCAACGGCATCGGCCTTGCCCTGATACACCGGCTCGACATCACCAAGATCGAGAACGCCCGCCTCGACGGCGAGTCGTTGCCGCGCGCCGACGCCCCCCTACAGCTCACCTGGACCGCTGTCGGCGTGGCGGCGTTCATCCTCGTTCTGCTGCTCATCTCCGACCACCGGCGGCTTGCCCGCGCCACCTACACCGCGTTGTTCGCCGGCGTCGGTCTGCTCCTGCTTCCGCTGGTACCCGGGCTCGGCGTCCGCTTCCAGGGCGCCCAGATCTGGATCAGCGTCGCCGGTCTGTCGTTCCAGCCGGGTGAGATCGCCAAGGTCTGCCTGATCGTGTTCTTCGCCGGCTATCTCGTCGTGAAGAAGGACGCGCTCGCCCTGGCCGGACGCAGGTTCCTCGGCATCGACCTGCCGCGTGGCCGCGACCTCGGGCCGATCCTGGCGGCGTGGATGATCAGCCTCGCCATCCTGGTGTTCCAGCGCGACCTCGGCACGGCGCTGTTGTTCTTCGGTGCGTTCGTCGTCCTGTTGTACGTCGCCACCGAACGCCCGGGCTGGGTGTTTCTCGGCGGCTCGCTGTTCGTCGGTGGGGCCTGGTTCGCCTATTTCGCGGCGACCACGCTGAATATCTCGCAGTTCTCCCACATCGCCAACCGGGTCGACTCCTGGCTCGACCCGTTCGCGGACCGGGATGGTGCGTACCAGATCATCCAGGGGTTGTACGGACTCGCCTACGGCGGCATCCTCGGCCGCGGGCTCGGTGACGGCCACCCCACCCTCGTCCCGCTCGCCAAGAGCGATTTCATCATCGCCGTCATCGGCGAGGAACTCGGGCTCACCGGGCTGATGGCGATCCTGGTGCTCTACGGCATCATCGTCGAGCGCGGCCTGCGGACGGCGCTGTTGTGCCGCGACCAGTTCGGCAAGCTGCTGGCGACCGGGTTCGCGGCGGTCTTCGCGCTCCAGGTCTTCGTCGTCATCGGCGGCGTGACCAAGCTGATCCCGCTGACCGGCCTGACGACACCGTTCCTGTCCTACGGCGGCTCGTCCCTTGTGGCCAACTGGGCCCTGGTCGCCCTGATGCTCCGGATCAGCGACTACGCGCGGCGGCCACCCGCCGCTCCGGCCGTCCAGACCGATGACGCGATGACACAGGTGGTGAGTCGCCGATGAACCGGCCGATCAGGCGGATCGCCGTGGCGTTCATGGTTCTCTTCTTCGCCCTGCTCGCCAACGCCAACTACATCCAGGTGTTCCAGGCGCCGGACTACAACAACAACTCCGACAACACCCGGGTGCTGCTCGACGAGTACGCCCGGCAGCGCGGACCCATCCTGGTCGGCAACACGGAGGTGGCGAAGTCGGTCCCGACCACCGACGACCTGGTCTACCTCCGGAAGTACATCCGCCCGGAGCTCTACGGCCACCTCACCGGCTTCTACTCGTACACGCTGGGTCCCAGCGCCATCGAGGCCGCACAGAACTCGATCCTCGCCGGCACCGACGACCAGTTCTTCGCCCGCCGGGTCGTCGACCTGGTAACCAACCGGCCGCCGAAGGGCGGGAGCGTCAAGCTGAGCATCGATCCCAGGGCGCAGCAGGCCGCGTTCGACGGGCTCGAGGGCAAGACCGGCTCCGTCGTCGCGATCGAGCCGGCGACCGGAAAGATCCTTGCCATGGTGAGCCGGCCGGGCTACGACCCGAACCGGCTCTCCTCCCACGATGCCGAGAAGATCAGCACGGCGTGGGAGGAACTCAACGACGATCCCACCGCTCCGCTGGAGAACCGCGCCACCCGGCGCCGGTATCCGCCGGGTTCGACGTTCAAGCTCGTGACGTCGGCGGCCGCGCTCTCCTCGGGCAAGTACACCCCGGAAACGAAGGTCCCGGCACCAGCTGAGCTCGACCTGCCGCAGACCACGCGGAACATGACCAACTGGCAGGACGGGCTCTGCGACTCGGCGGACCAGATCACCCTCCAGCGTGCGCTCGAGACCTCCTGCAACACCGCCTACTCCGACCTCGGGCTGAAGCTCGGCGACGAGGCGCTGCGTGAGCAGGCAGAGAAGTTCGGCTTCGGCGCCGCCTGGCTCGACGACCTGCGCGGCGTCTCCAGCGTGTTCCCCGAAGAGGTCGACAAGCCGCAGACGGCGTTGAGCGCGATCGGCCAGTTCGAAGTCGCGGCGACACCCCTGCAGATGGCCATGGTGACCGCCGGCATCGCCAATGGCGGCACGGTGATGAAGCCCTACATCGTCTCCGAGCTCACCGGTCCCGACCTGAACTCGCTCGG
>JBOHED010000060.1:0-3479 GCA_050700915.1 Actinopolymorphaceae bacterium
CGAAGACGGCGGTGGCCTCATGGCGTGTGTCGACGAGCCGTACCGGTGGGGGGACAGGCAGGTGCTTTCCGCCGACGGCTGCGTCGTACAGCGGGAAGACGTGCGCCCCGGACAGGGTGAACATCACCTCGACGCCGTAGGCCCGCGCCACCGCGAGTGCGAGGTCGCCGCCGTGTCCCTCGAGCGTGGCGGGTGAACCGGGTCCGGGACCCGACTCGGTACCCGCTTCTGTGCCGGTCATCCCGGCAACCTACCGCGTGGTGTCCGCCTCCGCGGTCGCCGACGGCAGTGGGCGTACGCCTGGTTCGCCGGCGTCGGCGTGGTAGTCGTCGGCCGCCGTGTCGTCGCGTCCCTCCGCGAGCTTCAACGCGCGGAACACGAACGTGAGGACGACCACGACCGCGACGTTGAGCACCCACGCCGTCAGTGCGACGTAGCCGTTCTCGCCGAGGAACGGGATCGGCGCCGTCGACCCACCGAAGTGCTGCGCGCCGGTGACCGGGTTGACGATGGTGTACGCCGTCCACGTGCCATAGGCCATGCCCACCGCCCAGCCGGCGAACAGCGCCCAGCGGTGGAACCACCTGGTGTAGAGCCCGAACACGATCGACGGGAATGTCTGCAGGATCCAGATCCCGCCCAACAGCTGCAGATTGATGGCGTAGCTCTTGTCGAGACCGAGGACGAACAGCAGCGCGCCGACCTTCACGACCAGCGAGACCAGCTTGCTCTGTCGTGCTTCCTCGGCATGGCTCGCGGCGGGACGGATGAACGCCTTGTAGACGTTGCGGGTCCACAGGTTCGCGGCTGCGATCGACATGATGGCGGCCGGCACCAGCGCTCCGATGGCGACCGCGGCGAACGCCACCCCCGCGAACCAGCTCGGGAACATCGCCTCGAACAGCATCGGCACCGAGAGCTGCGCGTTGGGTTGGCCGTTGAGCCCGACGGGGTTGATCTCGGCGGCGATCGCCATGAAGCCGAGCAGCGCGAGAAGAGCCAACAGCAGGGAGTACGCCGGCAGGATCGCGGCGTTGCGGCGCGGCACAGTACGGTTCTTCGCCGACAGCACCGCGGTGATGGCGTGCGGGTACATGAACAACGCCATCGCCGACCCGAGCGCGAGCGTGGCATAAGGCCATGCCTGCCCGAGGCCGACGAACGAGAACCCCTCGCCACGTCCGGCCTCGCTGTCGGCCGCACCGAACTTCGTACCGGCCGCGTCGAAGATCGAGCCCCAACCGCCAAGCCTGGTGGGGATGTAGATGATGGCGATGATGATGACGAGATAGATCAGGGTGTCCTTGACGAACGCGATCAGTGCGGGTGCGCACAGCCCGGAGGAGTACGTGTAGGCAGCGAGTACCGCGAAGGCGAGGAACAGCGGCGCGTCCGCCGCGATGATGTTGTCCGATCCGCCGAGCCCCATGACCTCGAACACCGCCTGGATTCCGACGAGCTGCAAGGCGATGTAGGGCATTGTGGCGAGGATGCCGGTCAGTGCGACCGCGAGGGCGAGTGCGCGGGAGTCGAAACGCCCGCGTACGAAGTCGGCCGGCGTCACGTAGCCGCGGCGGTGTGACACCGACCAGAGCCGCGGCAGGAAGAGAAACACCAACGGATACACGATGATGGTGTACGGAACGGCAAAGAACCCCACCGCGCCCGAGGCGAACATCAGCGCGGGCACCGCGACGAAGGTGTACGCCGTGTAGAGGTCACCACCGAGCAGGAACCACGTCACCCAGGTGCCGAACCGGCGCCCACCCAGCCCCCATTCGTCCAAGCTGGCAAGGGTGGATCCGCGTCGCCAGCGCGCCGCCATGAAGCCCATGACGGTGACGGCGAGGAACAGCAGGACGACGACGGCGAGTGCTACGGCATCGATCCCGTCCTTCATCGTGCACCGCCTTCGGTGTCGTCAACGGCCGCTTGCCGACTGCCTGTGTGCCGCTTCTCGCGCTGTACGAGCAGATAGGCCCCGCCCGTACAGAGGGCGGAGAGGAAGATCCACAACAGCTGGTACCAGTAGAAGAACGGGAATCCGCCGAGTCGCGGTTCGACGTGGGCATAGGACGAGACCCACAGGGTTGCGACGAACGGCAGCAGGAGCAGGACTCCGACCAGCACCCTCGTCGGTGTGACGACGGGCAGGTTCCGGCGCGCCGATGCGCCCATCACGACCACCTCCACGACAGACAGCGCGTCCAAGGATGGCGGTTCGGCAACGGAAATGCACCTCAAAGGCGACAAAAGGACGCCGGCCAGCGCCGAGCGGGGCGTTACGGACGACGAGCGGAGAAGATCGACGGCTCACTCGCCCGCAGGACCCGCAGCAGGACGAGCAGCAGGTCCGCCCGGACGTCGGGCGGCTTGCCGAACAACTCCACGTCTCCTGGCGTCTGCGCGCCGTGAACGCCCAACGCGAGTTGCAGGTGCAGCGCCCGCAGGAACGTCGCGGTGTTGCCGGCGGCCGGTGTCGGCCACTCCGGTGCCACGTCGGTGTCGGCATGTTCAGGCGGAAGGGTGCCGGCGGCCAGGCGTTCGATCCAGGGTTCGAGAACGTCGATGCCGAGCCGGTTGCGATGCAGGACGGCCATGATGGCGAAGGCCAGCCGGTCGTCTTCGGCATGGACGAGCCGGTACGGAGTCGGCGTCAGCAGCCGGTCGGCGACCACGTCGAGAAGGACGGTGAGCTCGAGTTTGCCGAAGTGTGGTGAGCGGGCGAGTGCGGCGATCAGGTCGGCGCCGTGGGCGACCGAGTGTGCCCAGCCCTGGCTCGGGATGAAGCCGCGCAGGTCCCGTTCCCGCACGAACCACGAGGCCGCCCGGTCGCCCCACCGGAAGATCGCGTCGGAATGGACTGCCCGTGCCATCTGGTCCCGCAACACCGTCTCGGCGAGGAGCCGCGCGGAGAACGACCGGCGCAGCACGGTGTCGGTGCCGTCCTGGCCGAGCCCGGTGAAGAGCCCTTCGGAGATGCCGTCGCCGAAGCCTGCCAGCAGGTCGTCGTAGACCCCTTCACGAAGCCAGGTGGCGAGCGTCGGATAGGCGATCGTGTCGCGGACCTGCGGATCGGGGTCGCCGAGCATCTGGGCCAGCTCGGTCGTCAGGTCGTCGAGCGGTCGGTCGGCAGGCAGCTTGAAGCCGCTGGCTCGGACATGCGCCCAAAACCCTGACCGAACGCCCACGGCGGACATCCTTCCAGACGGGACCGAAGACCACGATGAGTGGCCTGTTACACGGTCGAGGTGGAGATACGCTCTCGACGTGCCCTCCCTCGACGACGTCGTACGGCATTACACCGATCTCGACGACGCAGACCGCGAATGGTTGCACAAGCTGGTCGCCGAATGGCAGATGCTCGCCGACCTCTCCTTCGCCGACCTCGTCCTGTGGGTGCCCGACCGCGAAGGGCTGGGCTTCTGGGCCTGTGCGCAGATGCGACCCACCACGGGCCCGACGGCGCACCTGGACGA
>JBOHED010000061.1:0-2259 GCA_050700915.1 Actinopolymorphaceae bacterium
TGGAAGTTCACCAAGAACGACCTCGACGACCTACTCGCCAGAATCGACCAACATCAATCCGCTGACACTGTCCTCGCCAAAACGGCCTGACCAACCCCCGACGAACTTACGACCTCCACCACTTAGGGTGGTGACGCACGGGAAGGCGGCACCGGATCACCCGGCCACCACCGAGTCAGCAGAGGGGGCGCCTGCGATGCCCAGGTTCGACTACGCCCCGGCTCCGGAGTCGCGGGAGATCGTCGACATCTCCTCGTCGTACGGCCTGTTCATCGGCGGTGAGTTCGTCGAGCCCGTCGACGGTGGCCCCTTCAAGACGGTGAGCCCGTCGAGCGCCGAGGTGCTGGCCGAGGTAGCGCAGGCCGGCCCGCGCGACGTCGACCGGGCCGTCAGCGCCGCTCGCGCCGCGTACACCGACACCTGGTCCAGGATGTCCGGCCGCGACCGCGGCAAGTATCTCTTCCGGATCGCGCGGCTGATCCAGGAACGCGCCCGCGAGCTGGCCGTCCTGGAGTCCCTCGACAACGGCAAGCCGATCCGGGAGTCGCGGGACGTCGACATCCCGCTGGTGGCTGCGCACTTCTTCTACTACGCCGGATGGGCGGACAAGCTCGCGTACGCAGGACTCGGCCCGGAGCCGAGGCCGATCGGTGTCGCCGGCCAGGTCATTCCGTGGAACTTCCCCCTCCTCATGCTGGCGTGGAAGATCGCGCCCGCGCTGGCCTGCGGCAACACCGTGGTGCTGAAGCCGGCCGAGACGACCCCGCTCACCGCACTGCTGTTCGCCGAGATCTGCCAACAGGCCGACCTTCCGCCGGGCGTGGTCAACATCGTCACCGGTGCCGGCGAGACCGGACGCGCGCTGGTCACCCACGACGACATCGACAAGGTGGCGTTCACCGGATCCACCGACGTCGGCAAGGCGATCGCGCGGGCCGTCGCCGGCACCCGCAAGCGACTCACCCTCGAACTCGGGGGCAAGGCGGCCAACGTCGTGTTCGACGACGCCGCCCTCGACCAGGCGGTCGAGGGCATCGTCAACGGGATCTTCTTCAACCAGGGGCACGTCTGCTGCGCCGGTTCCCGGCTGCTCGTGCAGGAGAGCGTCTACGACGACGTACTCGCCAGGCTCAAGCGGCGGATGGGCACGCTGCGCGTGGGCGACCCGCTCGACAAGAACACCGACGTCGGCGCGATCAACTCAGCCCAGCAGCTGGAGAAGATCCGGATGCTGAGCGAGGTCGGCGAGTCGGAGGGTGCCGAACGATGGTCGGCACCGTGCGAGCTCCCCGACCGTGGGTACTGGTTCGCGCCGACCATCTTCACCGGCGTCACCCAGGCGCATCGGATCGCGCGCGAGGAGATCTTCGGGCCGGTCCTTTCCATCCTGACCTTCCGTACGCCTGACGAGGCCGTCGAGAAGGCCAACAACACGCCGTACGGACTCTCCGCCGGCGTCTGGACCGAGAAGGGCTCACGCATCCTCTGGATGGCGGACAAACTGCGGGCCGGGGTGGTGTGGGCCAACACGTTCAACCGGTTCGATCCCACGTCTCCGTTCGGCGGATACAAGGAGTCGGGCTACGGACGCGAAGGCGGCCGGCACGGCCTGGAGGCGTACCTCGATGCCTGAAAGACTGGACGTCCGCAAGACCTACAAGCTCTTCGTCGGCGGGGCGTTCCCGCGCAGCGAGTCCGGCCGCAGCTACGCCGTCCATGGCGCGGGCGGCAGGTTCGTGGCCAACGCCGCACTTGCCTCGCGTAAGGACGCCCGGGACGCCGTGGTCGCAGCAAGGAAGGCGTTCGGCGGTTGGTCGGGTGCCACCGCCTACAACCGTGGCCAGATCCTCTACCGGATCGCCGAGATGCTGGACGGACGGCGGCACCAGTTCGTCGCCGAGGTCGCGGCCGGTGAGGGGCTCGACACGGCCGGGGCGGCCGCGCAGGTCGACGAGAGCATCGACCGCTGGGTGTCGTACGCCGGATGGTCGGACAAGATAGCCCAGGTCATCGGCGGGACGAACCCGGTCGCCGGACCGTACTTCGACTTCTCCGTTCCCGAGCCAACCGGAGTCGTCGCCCTGATCGCTCCGGCGGACTCGAGCCTGCTCGGCCTCGTCAGCGTCGTCGCCCCGGTCATCGTCACCGGCAACACCTGCGTCGTCCTCGCCGCCGAACGCACCCCGCTCCCCGCGATCACCCTGGCCGAGGTGCTGGCGACCAGCGACCTGCCCGGCGGTGTCGTCAACCTCCTCACCG
>JBOHED010000062.1:0-3427 GCA_050700915.1 Actinopolymorphaceae bacterium
ATCGCACTCATCACCGCCCACCAGGAACTGGAGAACGTCACCGTCGAGCGGGACCTCGCCCGGTTCAAGCGGCAGGTCGGGCAGCGTTGGACCGAGCTGGTCTACGACGGGCTGTGGTTCTCGCCGCTCAAGCAGGCGCTGGACGCGTTCGTCGTCGACTCCCAGGCGTACGTCTCCGGTGAGGTCCGGATGGTGCTGCACGGCGGTCGCGCGGTGGTCGACGGCCGGCGGTCGGACTCCTCGCTCTACGACTTCAACCTCGCGACCTACGACGAGGGCGACGCGTTCGACCAGTCGCTCGCGCGGGGTTTCGTCGAGCTCTGGGGCCTGCCCAGCAAGATCGCCGCCAAGCGCGACCAAGCGTGATCATGAATGTTTTCGAGGTCTATGCGCCGGTTTCCCTTAATGATCATGGACGAGCTGAGGGACGAGTGTGAGCAACGAACAGCCACCGGGCCAGCGCGGATCCGACGGCGACCAGGCCACGAGGCTGTGGGGGGGCCGCTTTGCCGGCGGGCCCGCGGAGGCACTGGCCGCCCTGTCGAGGTCGGTGCACTTCGACTGGAGACTCGCGCCGTACGACATCCGCCAGACCGGTGCACACGCCCGCGTGCTGCACCGGGCCGGCCTGCTCACCGCTGACGAGCTCGACAGCGTGACCGGCGCTCTCGACCAGCTCGACGCCGCAGTGCGCCGGGGCGACGTCCTGCCCCAGCCCGACGACGAGGACGTCCACACCGCGGTCGAACGCGAGCTGCTCGCCCGGCTCGGCCCTCTCGGCGGCAAGCTCCGCGCCGGACGCAGCCGCAACGACCAGGTGGCGACCGACTTCCGGCTGTATCTCCGCGACCAGGCCCGTCACCTCGCCGCCGCGGTCGGCGACCTCCAGCAGGCCCTGCTCGACCAGGCCGAACACCATGCCGCAACCCCCGCGCCCGGGTTCACCCACCTCCAGCACGCCCAGCCGGTGTCGTTCGGCCACGAGCTCGCCAAGCACGTCCATGCCCTCGCCCGCGACGTCGACAGGCTACGCGACTGGGATATCCGTACCGCGGTCTCACCGCTCGGCTCCGGTGCGCTCGCCGGGTCGTCCCTGCCGCTGGATCCCGAGGCGGTGGCCGCCGAACTGGGCTTCACCCGCGCCGCCGAGAACTCCCTCGACGCCGTGTCCGACCGGGACTTCGTGGCGGAGTTCCTCTTCTGTACGGCGATGCTGGGCGTCCACCTGTCCCGGCTCGGGGAGGAGTACTGCCTGTGGGCCTCGACGGAGTTCGGCTGGGTGCGCCTCGACGACGCGTTCGCCACCGGCTCATCGATCATGCCGCAGAAGAAGAACCCGGATGTCGCCGAGCTCGTCCGCGGAAAGTCGGGCCGTCTCATCGGCCACCTCACCGGTCTGATGGCGACCCTCAAGGGCCTGCCGTTCGCGTACAACCGCGACCTGCAGGAGGACAAGGAGCCGGTCTTCGATGCGGTCGAGCAGCTCCTTCTCGTGCTGCCCGCGATGACCGGCATGGTGGCGACCTCGAGATTCGACGCCGAACGCATGGCCGCCGCCGCACCCCTCGGCTTCGCGCTCGCCACCGACATCGCCGAATGGTTGGTACGACAGGGCGTCGCGTTCCGGGACGCGCACGAGATCGCCGGTGCATGCGTACAGCAGTGTGAGAAGCGCGGCATCGACCTCACCGATCTCAGCGACGAGGACCTGATCGGTATCTCGCGTCATCTCACCCCTGAGGTGCGTAGCGTCCTGACGGTCCAAGGCAGCCTGGACGCCCGATCCGCCGTCGGTGGTACGGCGCCTGCCCGGGTCCGCGAGCAGCTCGCCGACCTGCGCGAGCGCGTGGCGGCGGGCGTTGGCTGGGCCGGATAGTCGCCGGCATGACCGACCTGCGCGGCCTCTTCGACCGGCCTGTGCTCCAGGCAGCTGCCATGCTGCTCAACCAGATCATCGAGCACGAGACCGACGAGGGCCTGGTCGCGGTCCGGCTCACCGAGGTCGAGGCGTACGACGGACCCAACGACCCCGGATCGCACGCCTACCGCGGCCAGACCGCGCGGAACGCCGTGATGTTCGGCCCGCCCGGACATGCATACGTCTACTTCACCTACGGCATGCACTGGTGCATGAACCTCGTCTGTGGCCCGGACGGCAGCCCTTCCGCGGTCCTGCTTCGCGCCGGCGAGGTGGTCGAGGGGGAGGAGCTCGCCCGGATCCGGCGAGCCGCGGCGCGGTCGGCGCGTGATCTCGCCCGCGGACCGGCGCGGCTGGCACAGGCACTCGGCGTCGACCGTTCCCGCAACGGGCAGGACGTCTGCGACCCCGCGTCCCCGCTGCGGATCCGCCAGGGGCCACGGGTTCCCCGGTCGCGCATCCTCCGTGGACCGCGGGTCGGCCTCGCCGGCGCCGCGGAGCGTCCCTGGCGGTTCCACACGGTGGGGGAGCCGACTGTCTCGGTCTACCGGCCACACACCCCCAAACGCCGTCGTACCGGCGAATCGGTTTCACAAGCGCCCGACCCCTCGGGCACTCTTGGAGACGGATCCTCCGGCCAACCGGTCGGACGTCCACGGAAATCACGGAAGGAACAACGGTGACCGAAGACATTCTCGACGAGTTGCACTGGCGTGGCCTGGTCGCTGAGTCGACCGATGAAGCCACGCTGCGGAAGGCACTCCAGTCGGGACCGGTCACCTATTACTGCGGTTTCGACCCGACTGCCCCAAGCCTGCACCACGGGCACCTCGTGCAGCTCATCACGATGCGTCGGTTCCAGCTCGCCGGCCACGACCCGCTGGCGTTGGTGGGCGGCTCGACGGGCCTGATCGGAGATCCCAAGCCGGACGCCGAGCGGACGCTGCACCCACCCGAGGTGATAGCTGGCTGGGTCGAGGAGATCAAACGGCAGATCGAGCCGATCCTCGCCTTCGACGGACCCCATGCCGCCAAGATGGTCAACAACCTGGACTGGACGGCCCCGCTGACGGCGATCGAGTTCCTTCGCGACATCGGTCGCCACTTCCGCGTCAACCGGATGCTCGCCAAGGAGGCTGTCAGCGCCCGGATGGAACGCGATATCGGGATCGGGTACGCCGAATTCAGCTACCAGATCCTCCAGGCGCTGGACTACCGCGAGCTGTTCCGGCGGTACGGCTGCACGCTGCAGTACGGCGGCAGCGACCAATGGGGCAACATCACCGCCGGCGTCGACCTGGTCCGACGGTCCGAGGGGGCGACGGTGCACGCCCTGGCGACCCCGCTGCTCACGAAGGCGGACGGCACGAAGTACGGCAAGTCCGAAGGCAACGCGATCTGGCTGTCGCCGTCGATGATGTCGCCGTACGCCTTCTACCAGTTCTGGATCAACATCGAGGACGCCGATGTCAGCAGCCACCTGAGGTTCCTGAGCTTCAGGTCGCGCGA
>JBOHED010000063.1:0-3014 GCA_050700915.1 Actinopolymorphaceae bacterium
GATCACCGACAACGCGATCATCCCGATGAAGGAACGCGTCGTCGACCGCAAGTACGACCCGCTGGTGTGGCTCGGCTCGAAGATCCTCCGCCGCGACCAGCGCACCGAGGTCTGAGCACCTACTGGATCCTGACGACCTACTGGATGAGGGTCTCCCTCGTACGAAGCCCTGCTGGATGAAGGTCCCCCTCGCGCAAAGCCCTGCTGGATGAGGGTTCCCTTGATCCAATAGGTTCGTGTGAGGGCGCCCCTCATCCAAGCGGGTTTCGCGTATGTGCGCCGCTCATCCAAGCGGGTTTCGCGTGAGGGCGGCCCCTCATCCAAGCGAGGTTCGCCGCAGGGTTGGGCAAGTGCCCCTCATCCAAACGGGCCCTCGCAAGAGGGTCCCCTTGATCCAACTGCTCCTGTGGCTAATTGACGATCCGTGACGAGCAACGGTAATTTCTCACCGAGTCGCCAGGGTTGCCGACGGCAGGCAGGAGGACCCGCACGTGAACGAGCGGGAGACGCCCGAACGCACGCGGACCGGTGTGGAACGCCTGTGCGCCGACCCGGCACTCGCCGGCCCTGGACGCCGACTCGGCCTCGTCACCAACTACACCGGCGTGTTGCCCGACCTCCGCCCCGATGTCGCGGCACTCCTCGCCGCCGGCGTACCCCTCGTAGCTCTTTTCGGTCCCGAGCACGGCCTCCGCGGCACCACCCAGGCCGGCGACAGCGAACCCGACACGCACGACCCGGTGAGCGGACTGGCGCTCCACGACACCTACCGCTCCACCGGCCGGGCCCTCGACGAGGTGGTGGCGGCGGCCGAGGTCGACACCGTGCTGTTCGACCTGCAGGACATCGGGACCCGGTTCTACACCTACGTCTGGACGATGTACGACCTGCTCGCGGCGACCGCCCGGCTCGGGATCCGCTTCGTCGTGCTCGACCGGCCCAACCCGGTCGGCGGGCTGGCGGCGGAGGGGCCGATCCTCGAGCCGGACTATGCGAGCTTCGTCGGCCGCGCGCCGACCCCCGTCCGGCACGGTCTCACCGCCGGCGAGCTCGCCCGGCATCTCAACGCCACCGCGGTCCCGGCGGACGCCGGACATCCGGCCGACCTCGCCGTTGTCACGATGGAGGGCTGGCACCGGTCGCTCCACGCTGACCAGACCGGCCTGCCGTGGGTCATGCCGTCGGTGAACATCCCCACCCTGGACACCGCGCTCGCCTATCCGGGCACCGGACTCTTCGAGGGCACCAACCTCTCCGAGGGACGCGGGACGACCCGGCCGTTCGAGCTGATCGGCGCGCCGTACGTCGACGGGCGCTGGGCGTCGGCGCTCAACGACTGTGGACTTCCCGGGGTGCGGTTTCGCGACGCGTGGTTCACCCCGACGTTCCACAAGTACGCCGGCCAGCCCCTCCGCGGCGTCCAGCTCCATGTCACCGAACGCACCGCCTTCGCACCGGTACGTACGGGCCTTTCGATGCTGCACACGCTTCGTACGCTCTATCCGTGCGAGTTCGGCTGGCGGACGACCGCGGCCGGCGCGGGGGGTACGGGACACCGGCACGTCATCGACCTTCTCTGGGGAAGCGCCTCACTCCGGCACAGCCTGGACGCAGGCAAGGACCCGATGCCACTTCTCACCCTCGCCGATTCGGACACGCCTCAGCACCCCGCCGGGTGGGCGGGCTCCGAGGTCCTGCTCTACCCCGACACCGCGACCGGTTGAGGGCCCGCCCTGCCCACCAGGAGGCGTTCGCCGCAGGGCGCCCCTCATCCAGGAGGCGTTCGCCGCAGGGCGCCCCTCATCGAGGACGAAAGGGCGGGACCGATGGCCGGACTCCTGAGCGATGACCAGATCACCGACGCGCTCCGCGACCTTCCTGGATGGGAGGCTCGCCCAGGTGCGCTCCATCGCGCGATCACCGCGCCCGACTTTCTCTCCGGCATCGCCCTGGTCAGCGACGTGGCCCAGGCCGCTGAGCGGCATGACCACCACCCGGACATCGACATCCGCTGGACCACGGTGTCGTTCACGCTGAGTACCCACTCCGAGGGCGGCGTCACGACCAAGGACGTCGCGCTCGCCCGGGAGATCAGCCAGTTGGCCGAGGCCCGCCTTCACGAATGACGACCTTCGCCGCCCGCCACCGTGATCATCAGCTGATTTTCCGGCCGACCAGAGCAGACGCCGCAAATTCTTGGTACAAGACGGGAGCGATGCTGAGGTCCATTGCGTCACACCGTTGACTCACCGGGCATTTGCTGGTCATTCTGTAAGGCCGAGCGTACGAACGTACCGGCTCCCAAAGGCGCGCTGCCTGCGTTCGCAACCCCGAGCCAAGGGGGTTCTCATGAGGGAGCGATACACGTACGACATCGCGACAGCGACACCTGACGGCCACTGGCTGTCCAGCGTCATCAGCGAAGACAGCTTCAGCCGGGACCCACGTTCGATCGCGCGCAGCCTGCTGGAGCAGTGGATCATCGACCACCAGGGCCGGCTTCCCGGTGGTCGGGTCTATGTCTACGGCGGCTCAGACGGTCAGCAACCGACCAACATCGTCGCCACCGTCCGCGTCCGCGTCTATCGCGGCGACCTACGCAACCGTGAGTCGCAACCGGTCGCGGTGGCCTATCTCGCCCATGCCGCCAGCGACTATCCGAGGCAGCGGTCACTGCACCGTGGCCCGGACGCCGACGGGTCGGGCAGCCGACTCAGCCGGGTACGATCCCGGCTGCGGTTCCCGCTTCCCCGGCCCACCGCCGACGGGATCCCCGAGCGCCGCGCGGTCGCCGGTGCTTACGGACAGGACGCCGACGACGGCTGTCGGCCCGGCGTACGCGCCACCCTTCGCCGGCGGAGGAAGCACGTGAGCATCGAATCGGCTGCCTAAGTGGTGGAGGTCGTAAGTTCGTCGGGGGTTGGTCAGGCCGTTTTGGCGAGGACAGTGTCAGCGGATTGATGTTGGTCGATTCTGGCGAGTAGGTCGTCGAGGTCGTTCTTGGTGAACTTCCA
>JBOHED010000064.1:0-4003 GCA_050700915.1 Actinopolymorphaceae bacterium
CCCACGAAGAGACCGACGTCGCCTGGCGTGCGCTCGACGCGGGCTGGCGGATCGAGTACCGGCCCGACATCGAGCTGCGGCATCCGCGTACGCATCCGAGCCGGCACGCGGTCTATTACCGGCTCAACGCCCGCAACCGGGTCTGGCTCGCGCGCCGCCATCTCCCGGCCGTCCTGGTGCCGATCTACCTCTCCATGTGGATCGTCATCACCGTCATCCGCCGGCCTCCGTTCGCCGGCCTCCGAGCCTGGTGGGGCGGGTTCGCCGAGGGGTGGACGTCGCGCTGCGGAGTACGCCGGCCGATCCGCTGGCGCACGGTGTGGCACATGACCAGGCTCGGTCGACCCCCGATCGTGTGACCAGAACCCCTCCGACGTTCCTCAGAACGTCGTCGTCAGGTCGCACGCCTGGCCGGTCTCCGCGGAACGGTACGCCGAGGAGATGATGTCGATGACGTGCCGGGCGTGCTCGGCGGATACCGGCGACGGCCGATCGTCGCGCACCCAGTCGACGAGCTGCATGATGTCCTCGAAGACATGCGCTTCGTCCATGTCGCGGTGCGCGCCGACCACGTGCGGGAGCACCCACTGCCGGCCGATCCATTCCGCCGACGCCTGGTCGACGATCTCCTTGCCCGGGAACTCCAGCGGCTTGCCGCCCTGTTCCATGCCGATGATCGCGCCCCCGGTGCCGAAGTAGCTGCCGTAGAAGCCGTTGTTGATCGAACCCGCCGCCGTGCCGTAGGCCATCACGAACAGCCCGTCACCGAAGTCGAGCAGCATCACGGTGTTGTCGTGGGCGTCGCACTGGACCGCTCGGCCCTGGAACATCCGCTCGGGAATCCGGGTGGCCGACATGGCGGTGATCCGGCGCGCCGGGCCGAGGACGGACGTCAACCCGTGCAGGGAGTACACCGTCATGTCGTAGAGCGGACCGCCTCCCGGCCGGCGGAAATACCAGGACGGGTCGATCGTCGACGTACCACTGGGATTGGTGCGTTCGGCCTCCTGCTCGTGGTAGGTGCCGAACGCCGCGCCGCACGTCGCCCAACACAGAGTCCCGATCGCACCGCTCGCGATCAGCTCCCGCACATGGGCATGTTGCGGGCGGAGCACCTCGCCGGGCGAGGCGACGATCTTCAGGCCAGCGGCCTGCGCACGGTCGATGAGGTCCGTCGCCTCCGCCACGGTCGTCGTCATCGACTTGTTGACGTGGAGGTGCTTGCCGGCCTCGAGAGCGTCGCGGCACTGCGCATAGTGCAGCCCGATGGGCGAGGCGATGGTGAGGGCGTCGACGTCGCCGCGTTCGAGGAGATCGGCATAGTCGGTGAACGCCTGCGGAATCCCGAACCGGGCGGCCACCTCCGCCGCCCGTCCCTCGGCCGGGTCACAGACGGCCTGGATGCGTACGCGATCTTGCACGTCGTCCAGGCTCAGGTGGGGCAGAATCCCCCGCTGGGCAAGGGTTCCGGCACCGACCACGCCGATGCGTACCGGATCTGTCACCGCACCTCCACATAGCGCTCAACTGCCGACGGACCACGATCTACCAGTTCGTGAACGCCCCGTCGGCTCTGCGCAGCATAGGCAGTCGCGCACTGCCGCGGAACTCCCGGGCCCGCGCCGCCTCCCGGTCGAACTCCACGCCCAGGCCGGGCGCCTCGCGCGGAACCAGCGAGCCCTTGTGCAACTCGAACGCCTGGACGGGGAAGATCTCGGTGTCGACACCCGGCGGATAAGCCTGCTCCTGGATGCCGAACGGCGTGATCGCGAGGTTGAAGTGCAGGCACGCGGCCGTGCTCACCATGCCGAGAGGATTGTGCACGGCGGTACGGATTCCGTGGGTCTCGCAACTCGCGGCGACCTTCACCGCCTCGGTGAGGCCGCCGACGATGCACAGGTCGATCCGGGCGTAGTCGACCAGGTCCTCCTCGATCAGTGGCCGGAAGGCGACCTTGGAGTCCAACTGTTCGCCGGCGGCGAGGGGCACCCTGGTCGAACGCCGCAACTGCCGGTACCCCTCGACGTATTCCGACCGCAGCGGATCCTCGACGAAGAACGGGTGCAGTTCGGTGACGGCGTCGCAGAAGTACTGTGCCTCGGGGAGTCCCAACCTGGTGTGGATGTCGATCAGCAACTCGATGTCGGGCCCGAACTCCTCCCGCAGCGCGCGGGTGAACTCCACCGCCTGGCGGGCCGAACGCCGGGGCTCGAGGATCCCGTTCTCGTCGTTGGGGCTGTAGCGCAGGTGCTTCCAGCCGGCATCGACAGCCGCCCGCGCCGGAGCCAACGGGTCACCGGTGTCGCCGAGCCCGCTGTCGCCCCCACGGGCGGCGCGCAGGTGGGTGTAGCAGGGTACGGAGTCGCGGACCCGGCCACCGAGCAGGTTGTAGACCGGTTGGTCGAGTGCCTTGCCCTTGATGTCCCACAAGGCGATGTCGACGGCGGAGAGCGCGGCGGCGACGGCGCCCCGGGCCGGAAAGAACCGCCCGCGCGACATGACCTGCCACAGGTGCTCGATCCGAAACGGGTCCTGCCCGACGATCAGGTCGCGGAAGGCCACGCAGGCCGCGGCCTCAGCCGCCTCGTGGCCGGAGATGCCGGCCTCGCCGATGCCGTAGATGCCCTCATCGGTGTCGACGACGACGATCAGGGACGAGCGGCGCTCACCCGCGATCGGATATGCCGAAACGTCAGTGATCTTCACGCTCTGCTCCTCTCACGGCACCGGCCCGGCAGCAGGCACACCCCCTTGCCTCGTTACGGTTTTTCAACGTATCCGACCCGGAGTGAGTCCAGCCAGCACGCGGCAACACCTGGCCATCGCCGTTTCGAACCGGCACGCCTGTCGATGATGACGCTGATCCCCTGACAGGGCAGGGATTCCGCGAGCGACCTATCATGGCTCCGCTTGTGTTTCGGAAGCCAACAACGGTCAGCCTTCTGGCGGCCTGGCCGTGCCGGGGTTATGGTCCGCGCACCAGGTACACCTGTCGGTCGAGACCCGCCCGACGAGGAGGTCGCGATGGCCGGAGAAACCACGTCGACGTCCCCATCCGATGCGACGGTCCTGAATCCTCTGCCCGATCCCGTTCCGGGTGGACGCGGCTACCTGTGGGCGGCGGGCCTGGTCGGAGTCGTCCTCGCCGGAGTGCTGGGCCTGGTGGCGTGGGGATTCTTCTCGGTCCCTGGAACCGATCCGGTCCGCGCCGGCGGCTGGTATTTCGCGATCTCCCTTCTGATCATCGTCCCGGCCGCGGTCGTCGTCCTCGTACTGAGCTGGGGTGTCATCGTCCTCATGCGGCGGATGGGAGCGCGCGGCTGGCCGGGACCCGTGCAGGCCACGCCTGCGGTCGCCCTGGTGCTCGGGCTGGTATTCGTACTCGTCAGGTTCCTGCTGGCCGGCCCGGAGGAATAGCGGTCGTCGCCCTCCGGTCGCGACCCCACCCGTTCGGACGCGAATTCGCTTGTACGACGGGCCTTCCCGCATGTCATGCTCACCTGGTGCCGACCCCGGACCCTGCCGACCAGGCTGAACCCTGCACCAGAGCGAGCCTCGCCCACGATCTGCGTGCACTCGGCGTACGTCCTGGCAGTGTTCTCCTCGTCCATTCGTCCCTGTCCTCGATCGGCTGGGTCTGCGGTGGTCCGGTCGCGGTCGTCCAGGCACTCCTTGACGTACTCGGGCCGGAGGGGACTCTCGTCGTACCCACGCATTCCGGCGAGAACTCCGATCCAGCCACTGGGAGAATCCGCCGGTGCCCGCGCCGTGGTGGCCGGTGATCCGGGAGCACACACCGGCGTACGATCCGGCGGTCACGCCGAGTGCGGGTGTCGGAGTGATTCCGGAGACGGTACGCAGGTGGCCAGGCGCTCAGCGGAGCTCGCACCCCCGCACGTCGTTCGCCGCCGTCGGCCCTGCTGCCCGCGAAGTCATCCGGGACCATCGGCTGGACCACCAAGCGGTGAAACCCGCACCCCGTGTCGAGCATGCGTTCGAGTAT
>JBOHED010000065.1:0-4660 GCA_050700915.1 Actinopolymorphaceae bacterium
TCCTCCAACGGAAGCCGGCCGGCCTGGTAGAGCGCGAGCAGTTTCGGGATGTCGGTCAGCGTGTTGGCCGAGCCGTAGAGGCTGCCGATGACCCGTTTCTCCTGCTGCACAAGCTCGTTGAGCGGTACCTGGAACGTCGCGCCGACCTTGCCGAGGCCGATCGCGACGACCGATCCGCCGGTACGCAGGCAGGACAGTGCCTCCTCGATCGTCTGCGTACGGCCGATCGCCTCCAGCGCCCAGTCGACGCCGCCGGGGCAGATGTCATGGACCGCGGGAACCAGGTCGTTCGTACTCACGTCGATCGTGTGGGTCGCGCCGAACCGGGTGGCGAGCGCCAACCTGGCGGGTACGACGTCGGCGACGATGAGCGGGTGCGCGCCGGCGAGCTTCGCGCCGATCACGCTGGAGAGCCCGACACCGCCGGCGCCGAGCACCAGGACGCTCGCCCCTGTGGCGTTTCCCACCACGTTGAGCACGGCACCCATGCCGGTGATGACCGCGCAACCGACCAGCGCGGCGATTTGGAACGGGATGTCGTGAGGGACGCGGATGACCGACTGCTCGGCGACGACGCAGCGTTCGGCGAAGCAGGAGACACCGAGCAGATGTTTCACCTCCTGGCCGGATCCGAGGCGGAGCCGGGTGGTGCCGTCGAGCAGCCCGCCGGTCGCCTTCTGGATCTTCGCGGACTCGCACAGCGCGGGACGCCCTTCGGCGCAGAACCTGCACCTGCCGCAGCGGGGGCGCCACATCAGGACCACGGCGTCCCCCGGGCTGACGGTGGTGACGCCGGGGCCGACCTCCTCGACGATGCCGGCGCCCTCATGGCCGGGTACGGCGGGGGTGGGACAGGTGAGGTCCCCGGTCATGTAGTGCAGGTCCGTGTGGCAGACCCCGGCCGCCTCGACCCGGACGAGCACCTCGCGTTCGCGGGGAGCGTCGAGAGTGACGTCCTCGATGGCCAACGGCCGGCCAGGTTCGTGGAACACTGCCGCCTTCATCGCGCCCACGCCTCCTGGCTGGTAGTGACGGAGTCCTTCGTACGCACGGACTCGCCGATCGCCAGGCTGATCAGGTGGTCCTGGCAGGCCTCGGCCAGCGGATAGGGCGGCGGCGCCTCGTCGCGGCACCACTGCGCTGTCTGTTCCAGCAGGGACGCGACGGCGATCTCGTCGTCGGCCAACCGCGCACCCTGGAAGGCGTTCCGGTAGACGACCTTTCCCTCGAAGCTCACGTGGTCGAGGTCGAAGCCCTCGAGGTTGAGGTCGATCCCGGACTGTCGGCGGACGAGGAACGACTCGACGGGCGTCGTCGGGTCGGCCATGCGTACGACCCGGTCGTCGACGATCTCGCCGTGCGAGCCGCGGACCACGATTCGCCTGCTCCGCAAGGGATTCCACCACTGATTCTCGGTGAAGTCGTAGAGCCCGACGGCTCCGCCGAAGTCGAGCGTCGCGAGCGTGGTGGTGAGGTCCTGCGGGGTCGCGTCACCGGTCCACCCGGCGGGGGTCAGCGGGTTGGCCAGCGGCGCTGCGAACGCCTGCGCCGAGACGGTGACGGGCGCGAAGCCGACGCCGAGCAGGTACCGGATCATCGACACCGCGTGGTAGAGGTGCGTCGACGAGACCTGTGCCGACGTCGCCTGGCCGATCACGCCGTCTCGTACCAGCGCGAGACGCGCGGCGTGGCCGGGATAGGAGATGTACTGCTCGGCCACCTGCACCAGACCGCTCGCCCCGACCGCCGCCCACAGATCCCGCAACCCCGCGAGGTCCGGTGCTGGCGGGGTCTCGGCCAGCACGGGAATCTCCATCGCCACCAGGTCCCTGGTCGCCTGCGGCGTCACTGCCCACGGGACCGACACGATGACGAAATCGGGCCGGTCGGCGGCGACCAGATCCGCGATCGTTCGAAACGTGCGTACGCCCCACTCGGATTCGACCTCGGCACCGCGTTCGGCGGTACGCGTCACGACACCGGTCACGCCGAAGCGCTCCGGCATGAGCCTCGCCAGGCGCAGGAAGAACGTCGAACGCCACCCGCTCCCGACGATCCCGTAGCGACCGGCCACATGCGCACTCACGGTCTCACCCCCACCAGCTCTCTGCCGGAGGGAGCAGCCACTCCAGCTCGGTCCACAGCACCTCCGGGATGGGCCACTCGGCAAGTGCGAGGGTCTGCTCGACACGTTCGGGTGCGGAGATGCCGACGACCGTCGACGCGATCCGGCTCTCCCTCATCGAGAACTGCAACGCGGCGGCGGCGAGCGGGACCTCGTGTGCCTTGCAGGCGCGTTCCATGCCGGCGACCCGGGAGAGGATGTCCGACCCGCCCGGGCGGTAGCCGTACTTCGGTTGCGCCTTCGGGCCCTTGACCAGCATGCCGCCCGCGTACGGCGCGCCGTTGAGGACGGCGATCCCGCGCGCGGCAGCGTCGTCGAGCAACGGCCCTGCCGACCGATCCAGCAGGGTGTACCGGTTGTGGGTGAGGACGACCTCGAAGGCACCCGTACCGACATAGCGACGCAGCTCGTCGATCGGTCCACCCGCGACACCGAGATGATCGACGACACCCTCGTCGCGCAAGGCGATCAGCGCCTCGACCGCGCCTCTGGGTGCCATCGCCTCCCCGAACGAGATCCGCTCCGGATCGTGCAGGTGCAGCAGCTGCAGATGGTCGACACCCAGGCGTTCGAGGCTTTCCTCGACCGACACGCGCACGCGTTTGCCCGAGAAGTCTCCGGTCTCGGGATCCGGATCTACCTTGGTGGCCAGGACGAACCCGTCGGGCAGGCCGCCACGCTCCCGGAGGGCCGCGCCGATCCTGCGTTCGCTGGCGCCCTCGCCGTAACCGTTGGACGTGTCGACGAAGTTCATCGGGCCTTCGAAGGCGCGGAGCATCGTGGCCACCGCGCGGCCGGTCTCCACGTCGTAGCCGTAGAGGTTGGGCATGCTGCCGAGGGGACTCGTCCCGATGCACAGGGGCGTGACCGACAAGCCGGTCGATCCTAGCTCCCGGGTCTTCATCGCTCTCCCTGGATCAGCTGCCGACGCACGGTTCACCAGGACCTGCGGTGCGTGTCGTTTCGAATCCTGGCCGAAAGTTGCGGCTGAGTGCAGGGGACGCTAGTTCGCGCCGGGCCATACCGTCAAGGCGGTCTTTCCGCCACTGGCCAGCGGACTCTTAGGGCGGGCGTGCCAACAAGGTAGTCCGCAGGTAAGCTCAAAGCGCCCGAAAGCTTTCGGACTCAGCTCGTAACCGACCGGTCACCTCTCCATGTGGTCCATGATCCGCATCGCGTTGGCGAAGATGGTCAGGACCGGGTTCACACCACCGTTCGTGACGTGCAGCGAACCGTCGACGACGCGCACGTTGTCGTGCCCCCAGACCCGCCCCCACGGGTCCGTCACGGATCTGGCGGGGTCGGTACCCATCCGCGCGGTTCCGGCCTGATGCTGCCCGGAGCTCGGACCGCCGTGGACGGTACGCCGGCGGCCGATCCCCTGCGCCACCGTGGCGCCGCTGGCCTCCAGCCACTCTGCGGCGCGACCGGTAAGGAACTCGTGTGCACGCAGGTCCTCCGGGTGCAGCGAGCCGGACAGCCGCGCCACCGGTATACCGAGGCGGTCCTTGATGTCCGGGTCGAGGCGTACCCGCGCACCGGCCGTCGTGACCTCCTGGATCGGGCCCGCCAACCGCTGCGCGCGCGGAAGTTGGTGGCGCATCAGTCGCTTCGCCTCGCGGCCGTGCAGCGGCAGCACACCGGCCCCGCGAAGGGTCCCGTGGGTGCTCACCGGTGTCGGCACGAACTCGTTGGCGAGCATGCCGCCGCCCACGATGCCGGGATTGTGGTGCCGGTAGTCGTTGGTGGCGATGGCGGGACCCGGACCGAGCCCGTCGTTCACCGGGTCGGCGAAGAGTCCGGTCGCGCCCGCGTAGACGTGCCCCTGCAGGTGCCGGCCCACCTGGTCGGTGTTGTTGCCGAGGCCGTCCGGCTCCTGCGTACTCCCGCTGTTGAGGAGCAGGCGGGCGGACTCGATGGCGCCGGCCGAGACGACGAACTCGGCGGCCGCGACCTCGTGGCGCCAGAGTGCTCCGTTGGTTTCGCCGACGAGGGCGACGGCCGTCACCCGGCCCTTCGCATCGGTGACCAGGCGTTCGACCCGGGTCCCGGTGAGCAGGCTGGCGCGACCGGTGGCGAGCGCCCGCGCGAGGACGGTGTTGTGCGCACCGTTCTTCGCCTCGACCCGGCAGGCGAAACCCACGCACTGACCGCATCCCGCGCAGGCGTTCCGGCCGTTGTAGGGCCGGGAGTTGATCAACAGCGGAACGGCCAGGGTGCTGATCCCGAGCCGTTTCGCCCCGTGCGCGAGTACCTCGGCGGGCCTGGTGGACGGCACCGGAGGCATCGGGTAGTCGCGGGCGCGCCACGCGCCTGCCGTGTCACCCTCCGCGCTTCCGCTGACGCCGAGCTCCCACTCGGCCCGGTCGTACCACGGCTCCATGTCGGCGTAGGTGACCGGCCAGTCGGCGAGGGCGCTGCCGTCCGGGATGCCGTAGGTACTGGCCATCGCGAAGTCCTCGGGCGCGAACCGCCAGGCCTGGGCGCCGAAGACGCGGGTTCCACCGCCGACGGTCATCGCGTTGGCACCCCAGC
>JBOHED010000066.1:0-11473 GCA_050700915.1 Actinopolymorphaceae bacterium
CTTCTCGGCCTCGGCCCGGCCGCGTTCGGGCTCCTCGTCCCAGGCGGCGGTGAGGGTGGTGTCCGGGTGCTGCTGTGCCTGTCGGGCGTATCCCCCGGCATGGACGTGCCAGAAGCTCAGCATGGCAAGACGAAGCATCGATACCCATTCTGTGGTGGTACGGACGGGGTGGTCCGGACTCATCGGACGTACTCCGGACTCATCGGACGTACGGAGCGGATCCGGTGTTCGGGGGAGCCGACTCGTATCCATTCTTTCCGGCGGACGGGCGGATTCGTCCAACCCGGGAGCGTGGAGTCGGCCGGTTATGGCCGGATGTCGGCGGCATGGAGGACACTGGGGCTCCCACATTGTCGGTCGTGCGTTCGCCGAGAGAGGCTTGTCGGTGGGCGCGGTTAGCATGTCCGAGCGTGTGGTTACCCCAGCTGCCCCACCCATCGCCTGACCTTGTGGCACCTCTCCCGCTTACCGCTCTGACCAGCACAAATACTGACGACCTGACATCCACCAGCACAGTAGCCGAGGACGGAACCGCCGCCGTGGCCGACCAGCTCACCATTCGAGGCGCTCGCGAACACAACCTGAAGGACATCTCGCTCGAGCTGCCACGTGACGCGCTCATCGTGTTCACAGGGCTCTCGGGATCCGGCAAGTCGAGCCTCGCGTTCGACACGATCTTCGCCGAGGGGCAGCGGCGCTACGTCGAGTCACTCTCGGCCTACGCCCGGCAGTTCCTGGGCCAGATGGACAAGCCCGACGTCGACTTCATCGAAGGGCTCTCGCCGGCGGTGTCGATCGACCAGAAGTCGACGTCGCGCAACCCGCGGTCGACCGTCGGCACGATCACGGAGGTCTACGACTACCTCCGGCTGCTGTACGCCCGGATCGGGCATCCGCACTGCCCGAAGTGCGGCGACCCGATCGCCCGACAGACGCCGCAGCAGATCGTCGACCGGGTGCTCGAGCTGGAGGAGGGCTCGAGGTTCCAGGTCCTCGCGCCGCTGGTCCGCGGCCGCAAGGGTGAATACCTCGACCTGTTCCGGCAGCTGACCACACAGGGCTACTCGCGGGCGCGGGTCGACGGCACGGTCCATGCCCTCGCCGAGGTGCCGAAACTCGACAAGCAGAAGAAGCACACCGTCGAGGTGGTCGTCGACCGGCTCACCGTGAAGGGCTCGGCGAAGCGCCGGCTGACCGACTCGATCGAGACCGCCCTCCACCTGGGTGGCGGCCTGGTGACGCTCGACTTCGTCGACCTGTCCGAGAAGGACCCGCACCGGGAACGGGTGTGGTCGGAGCACCTGTACTGCCCGGTGGACGACCTGTCGTTCGAGGAGCTCGAGCCTCGGTCCTTCTCGTTCAACTCGCCGTACGGCGCCTGCCCGGAGTGCACCGGACTCGGCACCAAGATGGAGGTCGACCCCGACCTCGTGGTGCCCGACCCGGCGAAGTCCCTCGACGAGGGCGCGCTGGCCCCGTGGACCGGCGCGCACATGTCCGACTACTTCGGTCGGCTGGTCGAGGCGCTCGCGACGACGATCGGGTTCCGTACCGACACGGCGTTCGCACGCCTGCCGGCCAAGGCCCGCAAGGCCCTCCTGCACGGCTACTCCTCTCAGGTCCACGTCGGCTACAAGAACCGCTACGGGCGCGAGCGGTCCTACTACACCACGTACGAAGGTGTGATCCCGTACGTCTCCCGGCGCCATGCCGAGGCCGAGTCCGACTCCAGCCGGGAGCGGTTCGAGGGCTACATGCGCGAGGTGCCGTGCCCGGCCTGCCGGGGATCCCGGCTCAAGCCGATGTCGCTGGCGGTGACGATCGCCGGCAAGTCCATCGCCGAGGTCACCGCGATGCCGATCGGCGACGTGGCGGCGTTCCAGCAGTCGATGGACCTCAGCCCGCGGGACAAGCAGATCGCCGAACGGGTGGTCAAGGAGATCGGCGAGCGGCTGCGGTTCCTGCTCGACGTCGGGCTCGACTACCTCACCCTCGACCGCCCGTCAGGTTCGCTGTCAGGTGGCGAGGCGCAGCGGATCCGGCTGGCCACCCAGATCGGTTCCGGCCTGGTCGGGGTGCTCTACGTCCTCGACGAGCCGTCGATCGGGCTCCACCAGCGGGACAACCACCGGCTGATCGAGACGCTGATCCGGCTGCGGGACATCGGCAACACCCTCATCGTGGTCGAGCACGACGAGGACACGATCCGCACCTCCGACTGGGTGGTCGACATCGGACCAGGGGCGGGCGAGCACGGCGGCCAGGTCGTCCACACCGGTCCGCTGAGCGGTTTGCTCAAGCATCCCGACTCGCTGACAGGTGCCTACCTGTCCGGCCGGCGGGAGATCCCGTTGCCTGCCGTACGCCGACCGCGCACGCCGTCGCGGACCCTGACGGTGCACAAGGCGTGGGAGCACAACCTGCGCGACGTCACCGTGTCGTTCCCGCTCGGCACCTTCATCGCGGTGACCGGGGTCTCCGGCTCGGGCAAGTCCACATTGGTCAACGACATCCTCTACACGGCGCTCGCGAAGCAGATCTACGGTGCCCGCGACGTGCCTGGCCGGCACCAGAAGATCACCGGCACGGACCATGTCGACAAGGTGATCCACGTGGACCAGTCGCCGATCGGGCGGACTCCGCGGTCCAACGCGGCGACCTACACCGGGGTGTTCGACCACATCCGCCGGCTGTTCGCCGAGACACCGGAAGCGAAGATCCGGGGCTACCTGCCGGGGCGGTTCTCGTTCAACGTCAAGGGCGGTCGGTGCGAGGCGTGCTCCGGCGACGGCACGATCAAGATCGAGATGAACTTCCTCCCGGATGTCTACGTCCCCTGTGAGGTCTGTCACGGCGCCCGCTACAACCGGGAAACGCTCGAAGTCCACTACAAGAGCAAGACCATCTCCGAGGTCCTCGACATGCCGATCGAGGAGGCGCTGGAGTTCTTCGAGCCGATCCCGGCGATCGCGCGGCATCTGCGTACTCTCGTCGACGTCGGGCTGGGCTACGTCCGGATGGGCCAGCCTGCGCCGACCCTCTCCGGAGGTGAAGCGCAGCGGGTCAAGCTCGCGTCCGAGCTGCAGAAGAGGTCGACCGGGCGCACGCTCTACGTGCTCGACGAGCCGACGACCGGTCTGCACTTCGAGGACATCCGCAAGCTGCTCGGCGTGCTGGGCCGGCTGGTCGACCAGGGCAACACCGTGATCGTCATCGAGCACAACCTCGACGTGATCAAGACCGCCGACTGGCTCATCGACCTGGGTCCAGAGGGCGGCAACCGGGGTGGCGACGTGATCTCCGAAGGTACGCCGGAGGAGGTCGCGGCAGACGAGGGCAGCTACACGGGGCAGTTCCTGCGGCAGGTGCTACCCGACTACGCCGAGCACTCCAGGCGGGCACTGTCCGCTGCCCGCGAGACAGGTGCCGTTCGGACCACCAAGGCGACGGTCACCCGCGCGAAGAAGCGGCCCGCCAGCGGCGCGAAGGCGGCGACAGAAGACCCGGCCAACGAGCGGTCAGGCAACGGCGCGGTGCGGAAGTCCGCGCCGAAGAAGTCCGCCGCGAAGAAGGCGGTCCCGAAGAAGTCCGCGGCGAAGAACGGTGCGGCGAAGAACGGTGCACGGAGCGGCACGAAGAAGGCATCCGCCGCCCGCTCGGTGAGCAGCCGTGCGTCGACCCGAAGGAGTGGCCGGTAGGGTCCGACGTCATGGGCGAGCCCTTCGACACCACGACGACGGACCGGCTGCTGTCGACCACGCGAGCCGTACGCAAGCGCCTGGACCTTGATCGTCCGGTCGCGCGCGAGGTCATCCTCGACTGCATCCGACTGAGCCAGCAGGCACCGACCGGAAGCAACAGTCAGGGCTGGCGTTGGGTCGTCGTCACCGACCGGGACAAGCGCGCCGCCCTCGCCGAGCTCTATCGCTCCGGTGGGGCGGCCTACATGACGGCGGCGGCGGCGGACACCGGCACGCCCGACGAACAGCTGGCACGGGTGCGGGACTCGGCCAGGCACCTGCTCGAGGTCATCGACCGAGTGCCCGTCCTTGCGATCCCGTGCATCAAGGGTCGGGTCTCCGACGTGCGACACGCCGCCGCGTTCTTCGGGTCGATCCACCCGGCGATCTGGAGCTTCCAACTCGCCCTGCGGTCCCGCGGACTCGGGTCGGTGTGGACGACGTTCCACCTCGCGCATGAGCGTGAAGCGGCAGACCTGCTCGGCATCCCGGCCGACGTCACCCAGGCGGCCATGCTCCCCGTCGCGTACACGCTCGGCACCGACTTCCAACCGGCGAAGCGACAGCCTGCCGAGGAGATCACCTTCTGGAACGCCTGGGCGACGTAGACCGGCATGGCGACGTAGCATCTCCAGGTTCGTCGTCGCCGCACCGGAGGATCCACGTAGGGTGAAGGCGCGGGACACCGAGTGACGCACGCTCCGACCCGGGCCGTTGCACGTCGGGCCGCGGAGAGTTCTACGCATGATCGACACGGATCTGCTGATCATCGGCGCCGGGCCCGTGGGGCTGTTCGGCGCCTACTACGCCGGCTTTCGAGGCCTGTCGGTGGCGGTCATGGACTCCCTCCCGGAGCCGGGCGGCCAGGTCACGGCGATGTACCCGGAGAAGCTCATCTACGACGTCGCCGGCCTGCCCGCCGTCAAGGGGCAGGAGCTGGTGGATCGGCTGGTGGAGCAGGCCGGACAGTTCGACCCGGCCTATCTCCTCGGGCAGCGCGCCGAGGTGCTCGACCACGGCCCCGAGATCGTCGAGGTGAGCACCGAGCAGGGGCTCGAGGTCGCTGCCCGAGCCGTGCTGATCACCGCCGGGATCGGGACGTTCAGCCCGAAGCGGCTGCCGGTCGGACAGGAGTACGACGGCCGCGGGTTGCGCTACTTCGTCCCCAAGCTCGACGAACTGGCTGACCTGGATGTGCTCATCGTCGGCGGGGGAGACTCGGCGTTCGACTGGGCGATCAGCCTCGAACCGTTGGCCAGGTCGATCACCCTCATCCACCGGCGGACGAAGTTCCGCGCCCACGAACACACCGTCGAGCGGGTCCGCACGTCACGCGTACGCCTCCTCACCCCCTGGGAGGTCCGCGACGTCGCCGGAGACGATCGGATCGAGGCCGTGGAGATCGTCAACAACGTCACTCAGGAGAGCGAGCGGCTCGACGTTCAGGCCATCGTCGCCGCCCTGGGGTTCCTCGCCGATCTCGGGCCGATGAGCCGGTGGGGTCTTGACCAGCGGAAGCGCCACATCGTCGTCGACTCGGCGATGCGGACGAACCTCCCGCGGGTGTTCGCCGCCGGCGACATCGCGGACTACGACGGCAAGGTCAAGCTGATCGCGACGGGCTTCGGCGAGGTCGCGACCGCGGTCAACAACGCCGTGCCGCTGATCCGACCGGGTGCCAAGGTCTTCCCCGGGCACTCCAGCGACGCGAGCTGAGTATCTTCGGTCGCGGCTCGACAACCGCTCCTTTGCCACAGCACCCGGTCAGCCATCGCGGACGCGGTGGCGGTCAGGTGAGCCTGATCGGTTCGACCTGACCGGATGCGATCGACCTGGCGGCGGCCTCGGAGATGGCGAGACTGCCGAGGTTGCGACGTCCCGAACTCTCCGGCTCGTCCCCGGCGGCGATCGCCCGGGCGAACTCCGCCAGGGCGCCCGCCCGTCCGACGTGCTCCACCCCCGCGAGTCCGACCGGATCGAGGCGTTCCACCTGGTCGTCGGCGACGTCAACGCCCGCACCCGCCGCACCGGGGAGGTGGCGGACGGTCAGCCGGTCCGCGTCGGTGTCGCCGGCCGGTCCGTCCCGACCGGTCCAGTAGATCTCACCGTTCTGACACTCCAGGTGCCAGTCGCCGGACCAGGTGGTCGGTTCGCCGCTGCTCACCCAACTGCCGCGGTAGCTCACGACCGTTCCGGCGTCGAAGGTGATCGTGAGGGATGCCGCGGCCGGGTCGTTGAAGTTGCTCCACGGCGGGTCCGTTGCCTGTGCGTACACGCTGACCGGTTCCTGGCCGGTCACCAACCGCATCAGGTCGAAGTGGTGGATCGCCATGTCGTACAGCAACGGGTGGACGAGCCGGTAGTGGCGGTGGGCGCCGACGGGTGCCGAGTTCGCCCACTTCCGGAAGTCGACCCGCACCAGGCCGAGCGGGCCGACGTACTCCTTGGCGACCAGCCCGGCCGCGGCACGTGCCGCCGGGTAGAAGCGGTAGTTCTGGCTCACCATCAGCGTCCGTCCCGACTCGTCGGCGACGTCCACCACCTGGCGAGCCTCGGCAACTGTCGGAGCGAACGGCTTCTCCACCAGGACATGCTTGCCGGCACGCAGCGCCTGCACCGCCAAGGGGGCGTGAGCTCCCACGCTGGCGGTGATCAGTACGGCATCGGCCTCGACGTGTGCGAACGCGGTCCGGAGATCGGTGAAGCACTGGTCGGCGCCGAGCCGCAGTTTGTCCCGCGCCTTGGCGAGATTGGTCTCATCGGCGTCGACGATCGCGACCCGGTCCACCGTCGGCACCCGCGGTACCGCATTGCGGGCCCAGTCGCCTCCCCAACCGCCGAGTCCTACGTGGATCAGTCGTAATGCCACGGGTCGTATCTCCTCGTCGTCGGAACGTCCAGTGCACCGTGAGCGGCTGCGCCGTCGCCTACGAGCCTCGGCGAGGGTCAGGACGCGAGGCGAGCGGATGCCCGATGGTGGCCACGATCCCGGGCAACCCTGCCAATCGAGAATCGGGCAAACAGCCTAAAATGTGGCAGGTTCGTGCCTGGATCGTGACCTCACACTGGACAACACAAGGGACGGCCCCTTAGAAAACAGGATCAGCCCGGCAGTCGGGGCGGGGACGACAGAACGCGGTGTCATCGCAGAACCTGCGCGGGCGACGTGCTTCGGACCACGGCACCTCACCCCTTCTTCACCGGCGTCCACCTGCAGGCACACGAGACGCAAAGGAGGGGCCCACCAGTGAAATCACACGCATGGCGGCGGCCGGTCGCCGTCGCAGGAGCCGCGCTGCTCGCTGTCGCAGGCCTCGCTAGCTCCGCAGTGGCCGCACAACCTACCGAGGAAGGAGAGGGATCCGATCAGGCGCCGCTCATCGGCACCGAACGAGCGACCGCCATCGACGGTCGCTACATCGTCAAGCTGCGCGATGGCGTGACGTCGGACGATGCCAAGTCGGCTCGCACCGCTGCCAAAGACGCAGGCGGCAAGGTGCACGCGACGTACTCGAGAGTGCTGAAGGGTTTCTCGGCATCACTGTCGCAGTCGGCACTGGAGCAGCTGCGGTCCAACCCCGAGGTCGAGTACGTCGAGGCCGACCAGAAGGTCCATGCGACCGAGACCCAGTCGCCCGCCACCTGGGGGCTCGACCGCATCGACCAGCGGAGTCTTCCGCTCGACAACAGCTACACCTACAACGCCACCGGTGCGGGCGTCACGGCGTACATCGTCGACACCGGCATCCGGGTCAGCCACCAGGACTTCGGCGGCCGCGCGGTCAGCGGGTTCGACGCGGTCGACGGCGGCGCTGCCGATGACTGCAACGGCCACGGCACCCACGTGGCGGGCACCGTCGGTTCCACGACCTACGGTGTGGCCAAGGGCGTCGACCTCGTTGCCGTCCGCGTGCTCGACTGCGCCGGCAGCGGAACCATCACCGGCGTTGTCGCCGGCATCGACTGGGTGACGTCGGACCACGAGGCAGGCGCGCCGGCGGTGGCCAACATGAGCCTCGGCGGTGGCGCGTCGACCGCACTCGACGACGCGGTCGCCACCTCCATCGCCGATGGTGTCACCTACGCCCTCGCCGCTGGAAACGACAGCGGTGGGGACGCCTGCGAAAGTTCGCCGGCCAGGGTCCCGGACGGCATCACGGTCGGTGCCACGGAGTCCTCCGACGCGCGGTCGTCGTTCTCCAACATCGGCAGCTGCGTAGACATCTTCGCGCCGGGCTCGGACATCGAGTCGACGTGGAACACCAGCGACACCGCGACGAACACCATCAGCGGTACGTCGATGGCGACACCACATGTGACGGGTGCCGCTGCATTGTTCCTCGAAGGTGACCCGGCAGCCGCCCCCACGGCGGTGCGAGACGGCCTGGTCGCGGGCGGGACCCCGGACGTGGTGAGCGACCCGGGTGCGGGATCGCCGAACGTCCTGCTCTACACGGGTTCCTGACACCGCACCTCGCAGCACGCTACTGAGCGATGTCCCGTCGAAGGCAGGTGGACGCAGGTCCGCGGCCTTCGGCGGGACATCGCTCTCTGCGTACGCGGGTTAGGAGAGTACGCGTCATCGGGACAGGCCACGCGCCCCGTCGACGCCAGCCACGCGCCGCCGCAATCAGGCAGGCTGGTCGCCCGGTCGGCGCAGGCGCAGCTCCGCGAGGTACCCCGCGCCGGTTCTCTCGATGCCGGTGAGCCGCCATGGTGAGTGAGCGGTCAGCTGCGCGAGTTCGTCCTGGGAGCAGAAGAGGTAGTCGAACCACGGATCGGCGAGCCGACCGTACCGGCTGCGGAGGCGCGTCTGTCCGCCCGCGCGGCCTTGCCGCCGGTTGTGCGCGTGATAGGCGAGATGGGTGGGTTCGTCGGTGACGTACGGATCCCGGCATGCACCGAGGACCTGCGCGTGTGGTGTCGCGGACCGGGCGAGAGCGTCCAGAACCACGTCCGCATGCTCCGGCGAACCCAGCAGGGCGAGGTTGTTGCCCAGCAACAGGAACGTGTCGAAGCGTTCGCCCAGCCCGGGAAGGTCCTCCAGGCGTACCTGATGGACTTTCCGGACTCCTCGGGCGCGGGTGACCTGACAGGCGCCGGGAGAGGGGTCGATCGCGGTCACGTCGACTCCGCGCTCCTGCAGGTGGAGGCTGTGCCGCCCGGCACCGCAGCCGGCGTCGAGCACGCGGCCGGTGGAGCGGTCGCGGGCGGTCCGGTCAAGGTCGGACCAGTCCGCCGGCCCCGTGAAGTAGATCTCGCCCGCGTGGGGCGTGAGCAGCCCGTCGTCGCGTTCGATGGCGCCGTAGGCGTCACGCCCCGCATGCGCCGCGAGCAGCAGCTCGCCGAAGGCGTCACCGATCCTCGGGCCGTCCATGCCGGACGACCTTAGCGATGGACGACACTGTGTGCATGTCCTTTCGCCGCTGGTTGACCGCGTTCGCCGGGCGGGGCCCTCGACCGGACGCGCGTACCCGTGCCGAAGTCCTCGAGACACTCGGAGGCGAGGGTTGTCCGGTCTGCCGGACCTCCGAGCATGCCGTCCGCCGGTGGTTCTTCGCGTACGAAAACGACACCAGAGTCGATCCGGACATGCGCGAACGACTGGAGCGTTCCGTCGGGTTCTGCGCACCCCATACCCGGCACCTGCTCGACATGGGCGCATCGGTCTCCTGGCTCGCCCGCTGGGTGTTCGCCGACGTGGCGCGAGCGGGTGGCCGGGCACTCACGGCCGAGCGTCCGGCCGTGGTCGGGGCCTGCCCGGCCTGCGAAGCCTCGGTGCGGGCGACGTCGGACGCACTGGCGACGCTGGCCGTCGGCCTGGCCGATCCGGAGGCCCGCCAGCTGCTCGAGGCCGGCGACGGGCTCTGCCTCTCCCACGGGCTCGACGTCGCGATGAGAGGCGGTCCGATGATCGGCCAGGCCATCGTCGCGATGCTGGACTCCCGGCTCGGCAAGGATCCGGTCACGGCGCGGGACCAGTTGGTGAGCGCCGACCCGGACATCGCCCGCCGGCGGCGGCACCGGGACGCCCGCCTGGGGGAGGTACTCGACGCCGAGGAGGCGACGCGGGCGCGACCGGCAGGCGACGTCGATCTGGTCCTCGACTGGCCGTGCTGTCCGCTGTGTGCCGCCGCGGACCTGGTGGAGTGGCGGTTCCTTCGCTGGCGGTCAGGGACGGCCGCCGCCGACTTGGCCGGACGGCGGAGCGACGTCGCCCTCTGCGTCCGACATGTGGGCGACCTGGCGAGCTTCCGAGATCACGGCGAGCCCGCGGGTCTCGCCCTCACCGAGGACGGTCTCCTGGTTCCGGTCGCCGCGGCGATCGAGCATGTCGCCGGGCTGTGGCGGGTGGAGCTGCAGGCGTACCTCCGTCGTCTGGACGGTGGTCCGCTGTCGGCGGGGAAGGCACTCGGGGCCCTCGGGCACGGGATCTCGTGCCACCTGTGCGCCGCACAGGAGGCCGCGATCCGGCGGCAGCGGCGGCTTCTCGGGTTGGTCGCCGCCACGCCCGAGTACGCCGAGCGGCTCGCCAGGTCACACGGCGTGTGTCTCCGGCATGGTCGTGCCATGGGCGTGGCGGCGCCGGGCTCGGGCGGTGGTCTCCCGTCCCCGTGGCTGCGGCTGCTCCAGGCCCGGATCGGGTTGCTGTCGTACGAACTGGACGAGGCCGAACGCAAGGCCAGCTGGGACGCCCGCTGGGAGCTCCGGGGGAGCGAGATGGTGGCCTGGCGCCGGGCACCGACGCTGCTCGACGGCGCCGTCCTTGGTCCGTTCGCCCCGGAGAGCATCGCCTGACCTGGATGCCCGCGGCGGCTTGCAGCGCCGGCGCTGGGCACTCCCGCCGTCTAGCGGCGCAGGACGGCGGCGACACGGAGCCGGCGGTAGTCGACCCACCAGGTGCCGTCGCGGTAGAGGGACGGCCGGAGCCGCGCGGCCAGGTCGGCCAGGAAAGCGGGTGGATCCTCACCCCGGCCAGGAGGTGTCCATGCCATGCCGGCAGGCAAGTCCGCCGGTTCAGTATGCGAGATCATCGTCTCGGTTCATGGACTCGGACGTACGGCGATGAAAACAACGACCGGCTGCGAGCAGGAGCCGAAGAGTGGGCAGTGCCCGGCCCACCTGTACGTCGCCGCCCAGTTCGTCGAGCCGGCGCCAGGCAACGTCGGCGAGCACCTGGTCCCGAGGGCCGAGCTCGGGGTCATGGCCGAGGACGGGCTCGGCTCCCGGCGGTACGTCGACCAGGAAGCAGGTCTCCTCGACATCGAACCCGGTGGTCGACACATACTGACGTTCGTAGATCATCGGCCCGACCGTGCCAGTCAGGCGTACCTCCTCGGCCACCTCGCGGAGCGTCGCCTCGGCGAGCGTTTCGCCGGGTTCGGCGTGACCGCCGGGCAGGGTCCAGAACTCCCGCGTGCCCTCCTGGTGCCGCACCATCAGGATCACGTGGTCGCGAATGATGGCCGCGCAGACTCGGTGCACAGTCCCCTCCACGTCCGCCCACCTTCCTCGGCTGTCAGGCCCGCCGACGGGCGGTAGGTGCCTAACCTGCGAGGGACGAGAGCGCAGCACCAACGGCGTAGCCGACGAACGCTGTACCGAGCCCAGCGAACACACTGACGACCGCGTTGGCAACCGCCTGCAGGCGGGCACCGTTCTCGACCAGTCGCAGGGTCTCGTATCCGAACGTCGAGTACGTCGTGAGTGCACCGCAGAGCCCTGTGCCGAGC
>JBOHED010000067.1:0-3715 GCA_050700915.1 Actinopolymorphaceae bacterium
CCGAGGATCAGCGTCAGGACGATCGCGGCGGTCGAGAGCAGTGGGCGACGCCACCAGCCGGTCGTGGTCAATCCCACGCCGGCCAGCAATGTCGCGCGCCGTTGCCTGGTCATCGGCGCCAGCCTAGGGGTCAGGGGCAACCCCAGCTGGCACCCAGGGGTTGTCCCGTAGCACTGGCGTATCACCTCATAGCACTGGCGTATCACCTCGCCACGGTGTGCGCAGCACTCCCGCCTGAGGTGCGTTTCCCTCCGTCGTACGACGAAGTGGGCCCCACTCCCGCTCTAGCGTCCCGGCAACCGGACCACCGACAGGTCCGTGGACGCCACGGGAGGAACCCATGCCAGAGATCACCGAGAGCCTCGTTGCCGCGTTGTACGACAAACACGCCGACACCCTGCGCGTGGCCCGCAAGGAGCAGCGCGAACTGCGCGCTTCCCTCCCCCATATGAAGGCCCAGTTGGACGACATCGAGGCGGAGATCACCTACCTGCTGCTCCGGGAGCTCCGCCCGGCCACCGTGGTCGAGATCGGCGCCCTCCACGGCTGGTCGACCTCCTGGATCCTGCGGGCGCTCCGGGACGCCGGCCACGGGCACCTGCACTCCTACGACCGCGTTGATCACTCCGTGCGTCACGTCCCACCCGACCTGTCGGTGGGCCGATGGACCTTCGTCCACGGCGACGTGCGCCGGCGGACGGACCGGTTTCCGCCGGGCATCGACTATCTGTTCATCGACGCGGCGCACAGTGGCCGGTTCGCCCGGTGGTATCTCGACCGGCTGCTGCCCCTCGTCGCGCCGGGGACATCGGTGAGTGTGCACGACGTGTTCCACGGCAGGCAGCCGTGGGTGCTCAGCGAGGGTGCGGTCCTGCTCCGGCGGTTGGCCGACGATCGCATCCCGTTCTTCACGGCCGCGCGGGCGAAGGCGCCCGACGTCCATGCCCGGCTGCAGCGGCAGCGGGCGCGCCTGGGCCTCGTCGACCCGATCGGGACACGCGCCACCAACCCGATGGTGTTCTTCCGTACCGGCCAGGTCCGGCCGACGGGCCTGCGATGAACCCTGTCGCCGGCCGGTGGTCCCGTCGTACGGTCGACTCGTCGGGATCACCGACCGATCGAGCCCTGGTACGGCGGAGGGAGACCGCGTGCGTGTCCTTGTCATCGGCGGGTCGGGCCATGTCGGGAGTCTCGTACTCCCCTCGCTCGCCGAGCACCACGACCTTGCCGTGTTCGACCGCAAGGCGCCGGTCACCGGTGTCGCGGTCGACTACCGGGAGGGTGACCTGCGGGACGTCGCCGCCGTGCGTCGCGCGTTCGACGGCATCGACGCCCTGGTCTTCATGGCGATGGGTCCGTTGGCCGGCTGGGGCAGTCCCGAGAACGCGCAGGCGCACCTCGACGTCGCGGCGGCGGGTCTCTACACCGCGCTCGCCGCCGCCCACGACGTCGGCGTCGATCATGCGGTCTACACCAGCAGCATGTCGGTGTTCGCCCTGCGGAAGGGCAAGGACGGTCGCGCCCATTACCCGGACGAGTCGAGCCCACCCGACGCCACCGACTTCTACGGGCTCGCGAAGCGGCTCGGCGAGGAGGTCTGCCGCGCCGCCGTCGCCGCCTGGGACATGAGTGTGGTCGCGCTCCGGCTGTGTCATCCGACCGCGGACGCCGACTTCCCGCGGACGGAGAACCCGATCAGGCAGACGATCTGTACGTCCGCGCGCGACACCGCCGCGGCGATCCTCGCCGGGCTGGCGCGTCGGGGCCACGGCTTCGAGGCGTTCGGGATCAGCGGAGACGCCGCCGGGCGGGTGGTCTCGGTCCGTAGGGCCCGCGAGGTCCTGGGCTGGGAGCCCCTCGACCGCACCCCCGTTGGATGAGGGCGCCCCTCATGCGAACCGCGGTTGGTGTAGGGCGCCCCTCATGCGAACCTATTGGATCAGGGCGCCCCTCACGCGAACCGCGGTTGAAGGAAGGCGCCCCTCATGTGGACCTATTGGATCAGGGCGCCCCTCACGCAAACCACCATTGGTGCAGGGCGCCCCTCATGCGAACCATGAAAGCGGGCCGATGAAGGCGATCCTGGTGTTGTTCGACACGCTGAACCGGCGTTATCTCCCGCCGTACGGCAACGACTGGGTGCACGCACCCAACTTCGCCCGGCTGGCCGAGCGCTCGGTGCGGTTCGACACCTGCTACGGCGGGAGCATGCCGTGCGTACCCGCCCGCCGGGAGCTGCACACCGGCCGCTACAACTTCCTGCACCGCGGCTGGGGACCGCTGGAGCCGTTCGACGACTCTATGCCGGAACTCCTTCGTGACAAGGGGATCTACACCCATCTCGCGTCGGACCACCAGCACTATTGGGAGGACGGCGGCGCGACCTACCACGGCCGCTACAGCTCCTGGGAGTTCTTCCGCGGCCAGGAAGGCGACGCCTGGAAGGGGCACGTCGGCGACCCCGACATCCCCGACGCCGTGAAGCTCGCCCGCAGTGCGACATGGCGACAGGACTGGATCAACCGCGGCTACCTGCGGACCGAGGAGGACCATCCGCAGACGCGGACCTTCGATGCGGGGATCGAGTTCCTCCGGACGAACGCCGGTCACGACAACTGGTTCCTGCACCTGGAGACCTTCGACCCGCACGAGCCGTTCTTCACGTACAAGCAGTACAAGGATCTCTACCCGCACGACTACGCCGGCCCGCACCACGACTGGCCCGACTACAAGCGGGTGACCGAACGACCGGAGGTCGTCGAGCACGTGCGGTACGAATACGCGGCGCTGCTCAGCATGTGCGACCAGTCGCTTGGCCGGTTGCTCGACACGATGGACGAGCAGCAGCTGTGGGACGACACGATGCTGATCGTCTGCACCGACCACGGTTTTCTGCTCGGAGAGCATGGCTGGTGGGCCAAGAACGTCCAGCCGTGGTACGACGAGAACATCCACAACCCCTTGTTCGTCTGGGATCCGCGGGTCGGCAAGGCCGGTGAGAGCCGGCGGAGCCTCGTCCAGACGATCGACCTCGCGCCCACCCTGCTGGACTACTTCGACGTCGTACGCCCGCCCGACATGCAGGGCGTCCCGTTGGGCGACACGATCGCGGGCGACATACCGGTGCGGGAGGCGGGGCTCTTCGGCAGCTTCGGTGGCCACGTCAACGTCACCGACGGTCGCTATGTCTATATGCGTTCCTGCGTCGACGAGACGAACGGTCCGCTCTACGAGCACACGTTGATGCCCACCCACATGCGGCGCCGGTTCTCGCCCGAGGAACTGCGCGACATCGAGCTCGCCGAGCCGTTCGACTTCACCAAGGGATGCCGGCTGATCCGCGTAGCGGGCCAGCGCCAGGAGAACACGTTCGCGCACGGCTCGATGCTGTTCGACCTCCAGAACGACCCGCACCAGGACGATCCCCTGGTCGACGACGCCGCCGAACGGCGGATGGCCGGGCTCATGGTCGACCTGATGCGGGCCAACGACGCACCGGCGGACCAGTTCGAGCGGCTCGGGCTTCCGGCGACCGGGGACGTCGGACCCGAACACCTGTTGCTGCGCCACCAGCACGAACGGGTGACGCAGGTGCGGGAGCCTCTGCCAGACCTCGAGGACCTACCGGCCGGACGCTACGACCTGCGGACGCCGGTGTCGGACCTGCTGGCCGATCCCCTCGCGGTCACCGCGATGCGCGGGGCGGTGCCCGGAC
>JBOHED010000068.1:0-3598 GCA_050700915.1 Actinopolymorphaceae bacterium
GCCATGTGCGGCGGAGGACCGGGACTCGGCGCGGGTCGAGAACCTCGGCCCCTCGATGACCACCATCACGCCGCCGCCCGTGGCCGGCCAGCCCGCCCGTCTCATGACGTCGAGGACAACCCGGCGACCGTCGGGACAGTACGGATCGGCGAAGCTCACATGGACCGCGCCCGTGTCGTAGTAGGTCTGGACCCGCCCCGACGTCCGGTCGACCAACTGGTCGGGGACCACGACACTGCCGGGTCCGAGCTCGGGGTGCAGGGAGCCGACAGCGCACGGGCCGAGGACCTGTCGGACGCCGACCGACCGCAGCGCCCAGAGGTTGGCGCGGTAGTTGATCCGGTGCGGCGGGTGCCGATGATCGCGCCCGTGCCGAGGCAGGAACGCGACCGTGCGGCCGCCGACGGAGCCGATGACCAACGGGTCGGACGGCTCACCGTAGGGAGTCGGGACGGTGACCTCAGTCGCGTCGTCGAGGAACGCGTAGAAGCCCGAACCGCCGATGACGCCGATCTGTGCCCGCGGAGGAGACGATGCAGGTGGAGAGGTGGTCATGCGGCGAGGCTAGAGAAACCCGGCGGATCCTGATCGAGTTATCCACATTCGCGGCCGATCGGTCGCCTGTGGACAAAATCTGGCAGTACGAAGGACCGCGAGTCCTGCTATGCCGCTGAGCCGGACTTGCTCGTGGTCGTGGAGCTCGACCCGCCCGACGACGAGGAGCTGGGCTCCTTCCCGCCGGACTTGCCGTCCGACGAACCGCCGCTGGACGAGGAGTCCGACGATCCCGACTTCGACTCACCCGACGACCCAGACTTCGACTCACCGGACTTCGAGTCACCGCTCTTGGAGTCACCCGACTTCGACTCGCCGTTGGAGCCCGCGCGATCGGCGGAGGCCTTGCCGGCGCGACCGTCCGACCGGCTGTCGTTGCGGTAGAAACCCGACCCCTTGAAGACCACGCCTACGGCACTGAAGACCTTGCGCAGCCGGCCCGCGCAGGTGGGGCACTCCCGAAGCGGCTCGTCGGTGAACTTCTGGACGACCTCGAGCTTCTCGTCACAGTCGACGCAGGCGTACTGATAGGTCGGCACTGCTCCTCCAGTCAAGATCGCCGCCACGAACTCTGGGCGGCGGCCAACGCAGCAAAGATTAGCACTCCGCACACCTGACTGCTAAGCGCCGGTGGCGAGCCCCGGGAGCGCCGGTCCGGGGGCGCCAGCGGGGAACGTCAGTCGAAGGCGCGGAGGTCCCGGTCGGTCGCGAACCAGAGCGCCTCCGGCAGGTCGAACGTGGAGAACGTGTAGTTGCCCATCGGAAGCCAGTACGCATACTCCTGCGGCGTCGAGCCCTGGAAGACCAGGACGATCCGCCAGGTATCGACGTACAGCGTCCATACCCGGCGCTGTCGCACCGTGCCACCGTCGTCGAAGCGGTAGATACGTTCCAGCTTCACAAGATTGCCGAAGACGTCGTCCTTCTGCGTCTCGACCTCGCAGTCGGTGAGCTGGGTGAGCCCGGCGTCGATGCCCTCGCGTAGCACCTCGAGATCCTCGGCGACGACGTTCTCCTCGAGCTTGCTGATCCACGCGGCGAAGTACGTCTGGGGCGACTCGGTCTCCTCGGGTGCGAACATCACCCCTTCGCGGTCGTCGGCGAGCTCGAACTCGTTCCAGTCCGAGGGATACCGGAACGAGAAACGTCCGAGGGGATCCTTGTGGGTGGTGACGCCGGTGAATCGAGGGCGTCCCGTGCGTACGGTTCCAGTCACGATGTGGTCCCTTGCGTTGCTTCCTGTGCTGCCGCCGCGACGACCTCGGGTGCCTTGACCTCGGCCAGGCGGGTCGTGCCCTTGAGGGAGAGCTCGTCGGAGAAGTGGCACGCCGCCAGATGCTGTCCCCCGATGTCACGCAGCGGCGGTGCCTCGGTCTTGCAGATCTCCTGTGCGTACGGACATCTCGGGTGGAAATAGCACCCGCTCGGCGGGTTGGCAGGGCTGGGAACCTCGCCTGCGAGCAGGGTCGGTCGGATCCGCTTACGTGGATCAGGCTGCGGCAGCGACGACAACAACGCCTCGGTATAAGGCATCTTCGGGTTGTAGAAGAGCTCGTCGGTGGTGCCGACCTCGACCACCTTCCCGACATACATCACGGCAACCCGGTCGGCGATGTGCTCGACCACGCTGAGATCGTGGGAGATGAAGAGGTACGTGAGGTCGAAGCGGTGCTGCAGATCCTCCAGCAGGTTGAGCACCTGCGCCTGCACCGACACGTCGAGGGCCGACACCGGCTCGTCGCACACGATCAGCTTCGGGTTGAGCGCGAGCGCGCGGGCGATGCCGATGCGCTGGCGCTGACCGCCGGAGAACGCGTGCGGATACCTGCTCGCGTGTTCCGGGCGCAGACCCACCACGGTGAGCAGTTCGGCGATCCGCTCCCGCAACTCACGGCCGCGCAGCACGTTGTTGATGACCAACGGTTCGGCGATGATCCGGCCGACCGTCATGCGGGAGTCGAGCGAGGAGAACGGATCCTGGAAGATGATCTGCATCTCCGGCCGGATCCGATGGAGCAGCTTGGCATCCGCCTTCTCGACGTGGACCGGCCCGAGCTCGTCGTGGTGGTAGATGACCTCGCCCTCGGTGGGCTCCTCCAGGCGGAGGATCGTACGCCCGGACGTGCTCTTGCCACAGCCGCTCTCGCCCACGACGGCGAACGTCTCGCCGCGGCCGATGGACAGGTCGAGCCCGTCGACAGCCTTCACGTGGCCGACGGTGCGCTTGAGAAAGCCGGCCTTGATGGGGAAGTGCTTCTTGAGTCCCTTGACCTCGAGCAGCGGCGGTTTCGAATCCGGCGCAGTCTTTGAGTCCAGCGGAGTCTCGCCCACGATTCCTCCTACTTGGCCGTGGTCGCGGACGCCACCTCGGCAGGCGTACTGCCGGGGTAGAGATGGCACCGGACGCTGTGGTCGGTCTTGTCGACGATCCCCGTCTCCTCGGGCAGCACCGTGTCGCAGAGGCCGGGGATTGCGCTCGGACACCGTGGGTGGAAGGGACAGCCCGGCACCTTGGAGTACGGGTCCGGAACGGTTCCCTTGATCACCTCGAGCTGTGAGCCGCGGTTCACTCCGATCCGTGGGATCGAACGCAGCAGGGAAACCGTGTAGGGGTGCTTCGGATCGTGGAACAGGTCGTCGACCGGGGCGCGTTCGACGACCCGACCCAGGTACATCACGACGACTTCGTCACACAACTGGGCCACGACGCCCATGCTGTGGGTGATGAACATGATCGACATGCCGAACTCCTCCTGGAGTTCGCGCATGAGCTCGAGGATCTGCGCCTCGGTCGTCACGTCCAACGCCGTCGTGGGTTCGTCGGCGATCAACAGCGTCGGTGTGCACGAGAGCGCCATGGCGATCATCGCGCGTTGTCGCATGCCGCCGCTGAGCTGGTGCGGATAGCTCTGGGCAATCCGGTCCGGGTTGGGCATGCCGACCCGGCGCAGAATGTCGACGGCCTTCTTCTCCGCCTCGGCGCGGTCGGAGGTCTGGTGGAGCAGGATCGCTTCCTCGATCTGGTTGCCGATCGTGTAGACGG
>JBOHED010000069.1:0-11973 GCA_050700915.1 Actinopolymorphaceae bacterium
CCTCTACCGTGATGTCGACCCAGGATCGACGGATGACTCCCAGGCGGTAGCCGATGGCAGTGGACTACGAGGCGATGGTGCGGGACACCATGGCCGAGATTGCGCGCAAGTTGGACGATCCGCCCGGTTTCCGCGAACTTGCCGACCGGGTGTTCCTGTCGCCGTACCACTTCCATCGGATCTTCCGGGCGATGACCGGCGAGTCACCCGCCGAGCTGATCCGGCGGCTCCGGCTCGAACGCGCCGCCTGGCAGCTACGCACCACGAAGCGGCCCATCACCGAACTGGCGTTCACCGCTGGGTACGCCACCCACGAGGCGTTCACGAAGGCCTTCCAACAGGCGTTCGGCATGCCGCCGTCGACGTTCCGCAACGGGCTGCGGGACTGTCCGGGTATCCGGGCTCCCAACGGTCTGCACTTCCATCCGGACGGACTCACCCTTTTCCATCTCGTCGACCAGGGAGGAGACCCCATGAAACTGGACGTGGTCGAGGTACCGGCCAAACGCCTTGCGGCCGTACGCCACAAGGGCCCCTACTACCTGATCGGAGCCGCCTTCGGAGCGCTCGCCCAACAGGCGGGTCCGCTCGGCCTGCTGAGCGAGCCCGACGCGACGCGGCTCGCGATCTACTACGACGACCCGGAGACCAAGCCTGCCGAGGAGTCGCAGTCCATCGCCGCGGTCACTGTGCGCGAGGACGCGGAGATCGGTGACCTCGAAGAGGAACGGCAGCCGTCCGGGAGATTCCTCCGCGCCGAGTTCGTCGGCCACTATTCCGGACTCGGCGAGGCATGGTCCCGGCTCTACGGCGAGCACATTCCGGCCGGTGGCTACGCGTTGCGGGATGGGGTCTGCTTCGAGGTCTACGTCAGCGACCACGACACCACGCCGCCGGACGAGTTGCGCACCGATCTGTACGTCCCGATCGGCTGAGTCCGTACGTACGTCCGGGTCGGCCTCAGCGACGGGGCTCGGCCTCAGCGACGGGGGCGGCGTCCGGCCGGCCGCTGGCGGCCGAGGTTCGCCACCGCGGATCCTGGTCGCCGGCCCACCGCTCGGGCAGACTCGCTCGGGTGACACGGCGGCTGACCCGGGAGGACGTGGGTGGACACCTGCACGCCCGTGGGGTCATCGGACCGGGCGTCGAGGCGCAGGTCACCACCCTCGCGGGCGGTGTGAGCAGCGCAACCTTTCTCGCGGTCGCCGAGGGACGGCGGTACGTCGTCAAGCAGCCCCTGCCGTTCCTGTCCGTCGCCGACGTGTGGCCGGCGCGGCAGGAGCGGGCCGGAGTCGAGGCGCGAGCCATCGGCCTACTCGAACGACTGACGCCGGGTCGCCTGCCGCGGCTGCTCGACTACGACCCCGAGCGGTTCGTCATCGTGATGTCGGCGGCACCCGAGGCGTGGTCCGAGTGGCGTACGTCCCTGCTCGGCGGAACGATCGCGGTGCCGGCGGCCGCCACGCTCGGCCGGGTCCTCGGCACCTGGCACGCGGCGACCCGTGACGACACCGACGTACTCACCGGCTTCGCGGACCTGACGATGTTCCTCGAACTCCGTGGCGACCCGTACCACCGAACCGTCGCGGCGAGACGTCCTGACCTCGCGCCGGCCGTGACCGCCTGCCTGGACGAGTTGCTCGGGCAGCAGACGTGCCTCGTCCACGGTGACTTCTCGCCGAAGAACGTCCTCACGAACGTACTCACCGGGGGCGACGACCTCTGGGTGCTCGACTTCGAGGTGGCGCACGCCGGCAATCCGGTGTTCGACGTGGCCTTTCTGTTGCACCACCTGGTCATGAAGGCGGTGCACCTCGACACTCGCGTAGTGAACGCCCGCACCCGGCTGCGGGCCTGCGCGCAAGCCTTCCTTCACAGCTACGCGGCAGCGGGCGGCCGGGCGGGCGCGGAGGAGTCGGTCGTACGCCACACCGGCGCACTGCTGCTGGCCCGCGTCCACGGGAAGTCGCCGGCGGCGTACCTGGGGCCAGCCGAGGCGGAGGAGGTGTCGCGTCTCGGTGCCCGCGCGGTCCGGGGCGAGGTCAGCAGCGTGCGTGATCTCGTGTGCACCGACCGGTGAGACTCTCATTCACCGGTCGGGCGGAGATACCTCACGGCGCTTCGCGTCCCTATGCGGCGGACCTACCGCCCAACATTCCGTGCGGGTCGAGGACGAACTTGGACGCCTCTCCCTTGTCGAAGTCCTCGTAGCCGTTCGGCGCGTCCTCCAGCGGGATGACCTTGGCGTTGACGGCTTTCGCGATCTGGGTCCGGCCGTGGAGGATCGCCTGCATGAGTCCGCGGTTGTAACGCATCACCGGGCACTGGCCGGTCGTCATCGCCAGCGACCTTGCCCATCCGAGGCCGATCCGGATGGACAGACTGCCCGCCTTGGCGGCCTCGTCGGAAGCGCCCGGGTCAGCCGGGACGTACAGTCCCGGAATCCCCAGCTTCCCGGCCGGCCTCGTGATCTCCATGAGGGAGTTCAGGACAGTCGCGGGCTGCTCTGTGTCCGCGTCCTGCCCGTGGCCGTGCGCCTCGAAGCCGACCGCGTCGACCGAGGCGTCGACCTCGGGTACCCCGAGGACCTGCGCTATCTGCTCGGGCAGCGTCGCGTCCTGGGTGAGGTCGACCGTCTCGCAGCCGAAGCTACGTGCCTGCGCGAGCCGGCGCGCGTTCAGGTCGCCGACGATCACCACCGCGGCGCCGAGGAACTGTGCCGCGTGCGCGGCCGCAAGCCCCACCGGACCCGCTCCGGCGATGTATGCCGTCGACCCGGAGGTCACCCCGGCGGTGTAGGCGCCGTGGTAGCCGGTCGGGAAGATGTCGGACAGCATTGCCAGGTCGAGGATCTTCTCCATCGCCTGTTCCTTGTCCGGGAACTTCAGCAGATTCCAGTCGGCATAGGGCGCCATCACGTATTCGGCCTGGCCACCGACCCAGCCGCCCATGTCGACATATCCGTACGCACCGCCCGGCCGGTCGTTGACGTTGAGGCAGACACCGGTGCTGCCTTCCTTACACATTCGGCACCGCCCGCAGGCGACGTTGAACGGCACCGAACAGAGGTCGCCGACGTCGATGAACTCGACATCACGCCCCTTCTCGACGACCTCCCCGGTGACCTCGTGGCCCAGCACCAGTCCGGACGGTGCCGACGTACGACCACGGACCATGTGTTGGTCCGAACCGCAGATGTTGCTCGCGACCACCTTGAGGATGACCCCGTGCTGGCACTGCCGGCCGACGTTCACCCGTGGTACGCCGGGGCCGTCGTGCACTTCGAGGGTGGGATAGTCGACCGTCCGTACTTCGACCTTGCCTGGGCCGATGTACTCCACTGCCTTGTTTCCTGGCATCTCGCGCTGCCTCCCCCGCGGTCCGACGTGAGCGCACTGGTGTGCACACCCTCAGAACACTGCCGCGACGAACCCGTGTACTCCCCCATAGGGCCGGCCACAGGGGGGACCTTCGGCCCATGGCTGCCGGGTGTCAGTGCGTACGAGCCAGTGCGCCCATCGGGTCCCACGCCGGGAGGACGATCGGGTCCTCCGCCAGCGCGTCCTGGAGATCCTTGGGCAGCCGGTCCCGGCGGACCGCGATCTCGAAGACGTACTCGTCGAACCACGAGTCGTTCATCGTGTAGAAACCCTGGTCGGCGTCCTTGTCGCCCCAGCTGTTCTCGACCCGCCAGCGCCGCGGGCTGTCGTTCTCGACATCGACGCCGGTGAACAGCATCGCGTGGGTCATCGCCGTCTCGTGGAAGAGCAGCCGCTCGGCCTTGTCGAGGTCGAACTCCGTGTCGTAGACAGCGCCGACGTCGTAGAGCTTCGCGTCCCAGATGCCGATGTCGCGACGCATCATCTTGCCCACGTCGCACCCGAACCAGACGGGCTCGCCGTCGACGATGGCCTGCTTGGCAAGGCTCTTCATGACGGCGACGTCGACGTTGAGGTAGCTGACCGGCGGACCGTCGACGACGTTGCCGAGCCGGTCGACGGTGAACGTCCGGCCCCGCGGACTGCTCTCGCGCGGGTCGTGGACAAGGCAGACGTAGTCGTCGAGCGGGAGGTCGACGTACTTCTCGGTGAACTCCTGCGGGGTGAGCTCCCCGTCGCGGTGGAAGGCACGGTCCTTGTCGGTCCACTGCCAGTGGAAGGTGGCCGGCGGAGTGCCGAGGTGCATGCAGAGGACGCGGTGGACGATCTCGAGGATCTCCTGCTTGCGTTGGCGCGCCGCGTCGGCGTCGGTGGCCTCGGTGGCGCGCAGGTCCCGGGCGCCCTGGCGTAGGACCCTCCGCAGGATGTCGTTCATCCGTGCGGTTGCCGACGAACTCTGCGTCTCGGGCATCACCGACTTCGGCACCAGGCCATGCTTGCGGACGAGTGCCACGAACATGTTCCACTGCCCGCCGTCGCCCGCGACATCGCGCAGCAGGTGGGCGACGGTGCGGTCGTCGACGTCCCGGTCGGCGGTGTCGATGATCTGTTCGAGAAAGTAGTTGGCGCGTTCCAACTTGTCCCAGAACATCACGTGGTTCTGCGAGAACTCGAACTTCTTAAGGTTCATCTTCGTCATGGCGCCGACCCGCAGGAGGTTGAGCCCGGCGAACAGCCAGCACCGGCCACTGCTCTTCTGGTTGGTCGCGCTCCAGTCGTCGAGCAGGTGGGACACCGACCGGTCCGTGCGTACGACGACCTCCCGGTCGAGAGCGAGATCGTCGAGCGAGGTCTGGGTGAGCGCGTTCTGGGCGAGTCGGTAGGCCGGATTGGCGGCGAACCCCTTGCGCAGCAGGTCGAGGTCGGCGGGTGTGAGACCGGCGTCCATGTGGTGAACCCCCTGGATGGCACTGGCGGCGGACCTAATTGGCACAGGCGGCGGACCTGGTTGGCGATGGACCTGGATGCCACCCTGTCGACCATAGTGTCCCGAGACGACGTGCGGGTATGCCGTGGTCCGGGCCGATCGTGCGTATGAGGGGTCCCCTGCGCCAACGGGACCCTGTGTGAGGGGTCCCCCGCGCCCATAGGTTCGTGTGAGGGCGCCCCTCATCCAATGGCGACCCTGCGTGAGGGTGCCCCTCATCCAACGGCGAGCTGCGTGAGGGTGCCCCTCATCCAACGGGCCGGGCGCGGCGGCTTCCGGCGTGGGCGCGCCAGGATCGCCGAGCGCCGCTCGGGTGGGAGGATTGGCCCGTGACCGAGGACGGGCGGGAGAGTGGTCGCCTCGGCGAGCCCGACTACCGGTTCACCCTCGCCAACGAGCGGACTTTCCTGGCCTATGTCCGGACCGCCCTCGCCCTCGATGCCGCGAGCGTCGCCGCCATGCAGTTTCTCACCTCGGTCGAGGATCTGTGGGTACGCCGGTCGATCAGCATCGTCCTCGCGGTCGCGGGGATCTCGGCGTCGATCGGTGCGTACGTGAGGTGGCGCGCCAACGTCGCGGCCATGCGGCGGGACGAGCCCCTCCCGGCCACCCTGATGCCGCTCGGCCTCGCCGCCGCGACACTGATCGTGTCCCTGGCCGTGATCACCCTTGTGGTCCTCGGGTAGCGCCCCGTGGTCTTCGGAGGGCGGCGGTGACAGCGGGCGGACCGGCGAGCGGCGGCGGGCACCCGGATCGGGTCTATGACCAGGCCGCCCAGCTGGAACGGACGGCACTGGCCTGGAACCGCACCCTGCTCGCCCTCGCGGTCAACGGCGCGCTGCTCGTCCGCAGCTCCGAGGCATCGGGACTGTGGGCGGCTATCGCCGGATTCGTCGTACTCTCGCTCACGGTCCCCGCGTGGATCGTCACTCACCGTACATATCGAGGGCTGATGGGAGGCCCTGCTGCGGTACTGCTCGCCCGAGGCGGGTTCACTGTCTGTGCCGCTGCGCTGGTCGTGGTCGTCGGCGCCCTCGACCTGTTGGCCGTCGTGACCCACCGTTGACATCCGCCCTAGCATTGGCCCGGGCCATTGCTGGACCGGACACGAAGACTTCGACAGGAGTTCGCCGTGCGCTTCCGACTCACACCGGTAGACACGACGTTCTACGATCTTTTCGCCAAGTCGGCGGCGAACCTCATCGATGGCGCCCGGCTGCTGGCTGAGCTGTTGGTCGAGGACAATGATCGCGTCGCGACCGCCCGGCTGATGAAGGATGCCGAGCACCGCTGCGATGAAGCTACCCATGAGATCATCCGTCGGGTCAACTCGACTTTTGTGACTCCGTTCGACCGGGAGGACATCTACCGCCTGGCCGCCGGTCTGGACGATGTTATGGACTATATGGAGGCCGCGGTCGACGCGATCGCGGTCTATGAGCTCGACATCCTGCCGGAGGGTATGGAGGAGCAGGTCGAGGTGCTCCAGCGGGCCGCTGACCTTACGGCGGAGGCGATGCCGCGGCTGCGGACGATGCGCAATCTCGAGGAGTACTGGATCGAGATCAACCGGCTCGAGAACCTCGGCGACCAGATTCACCGGCAGATGGTGGCGAAGCTGTTCAGTGGTGCGTACGACGCTCTGACGGTGCTCAAGCTCAAGGATGTGGTGGAGCAGCTCGAGTTCGCGGTCGACGCGTTCGAGAAGGTCGCCAACACGGTCGAGCAGATCGCCGTCAAGGAGTCGTGAGCAGGCCGGTATGGAGCTCGCTCTCGTCGTGACGGTGGTTGCGATCGCCCTGGTGTTCGACTACACCAACGGTTTCCATGACGCGGCCAACGCGATCGCCACCTCGGTCTCCACCCGGGCGTTGACGCCGAGGGTCGCCCTGGCGCTTGCGGCGGTGATGAACCTCGCCGGTGCGCTCGTCTCCGAGGGGGTTGCCAGCACGATCGGCAGCGGGATCATCTCGCCGAGTGTCGACGCGCACGGTATGACGGTCGTCCTGTGTGGTCTCATCGGGGCGATCACCTGGAACCTCATCACCTGGCGGCTGGGGCTTCCGTCGTCGTCGTCACACGCGCTGATCGGTGGGCTCATCGGAGCCGGGATGGCGGCGTCGGTGACGGTGCACTGGTCGGTGATCCTCGACAAGGTCGTGGTGCCGATGGTGATGTCGCCGTTGCTCGGCTTCACCCTCGCCTACCTGGTCATGGTCGGACTGCTCTGGATCTTCCGCCGGACCAGCCCGAGCAAGGTCAACCGCGGCTTCCGTGCCGGCCAGTCGGTGTCGGCGGCGGCCATGGCGTTCGGCCACGGGTTGCAGGATGCCCAGAAGACGATGGGCGTCATCGTCCTGGCACTCGTCACGGCCGACCTGCACTCTGGTACGGATGTTCCTCTGTGGGTGAAGCTGTCCGCGGCGGGTGCGATCGCGTTGGGCACCTACTCCGGTGGCTGGCGGATCATGCGTACCCTGGGCCGCCGGGTGATCAAGCTCGACCCGGCGCGCGGCGTGGCCGCGGAGACGACCGCCTCGAGCGTGCTCTACGTGATGGCGATCGGCCTCGACGCCCCGGTGTCGACCACCCACACGATCAGCTCGGCGATCATGGGTGTCGGCGCGACCAGTCGCCTCTCCGCGGTCCGGTGGGGCATGGCGGGCAACATCCTGCGGGCCTGGGTGCTGACCATCCCGATGGCGGCGGCGGTGGCGGCCCTGATGTACACCATCGCCCGCCTCTTCCTCCCGTAGGGGTCCGATTCCTCCCGTAGGGGTCCGACACTCGCGGCTAGGCAGGCACGGCTGGCGCCGTCGTGCTCAGCCGAACCGGCCGGTGATGTAGGCCTCGGTCGCCTTCTCCGCGGGGTTCGAGAAGATCCTCGACGTGGTGTCGAACTCCACCAGCATGCCGGTCCGATTGCCGGTCGTCTCGTCCGGACGTGCCGTGAAGAACGCCGTACGGTCCGACACCCGGGCCGCCTGCTGCATGTTGTGGGTCACGACGACCAGCGTGTACTGCTCGCGCAGCGACTGCATGAGGTCCTCGATCCGCGCGGTCGCGATCGGGTCGAGGGCCGAGCAGGGCTCGTCCATCAGGATCACGTCGGGCTGGACCGCGATCGTACGGGCGATGCAGAGCCGCTGCTGCTGGCCGCCGGAGAGTCCGTAGGCGTTCTGGTTGAGCTTGTCCTTGACCTCGTCCCACAGGGCCGCGCCGCGGAGCGCCTCCTCGACCACGGCGTCCATGTCGCCGACCTTCATGCCGGTCACCCGGGGTCCGTACGCCACGTTGTCGAAGATCGACTTCGGGAACGGGTTCGGCTTCTGGAACACCATGCCCACCCGTCGGCGTACCTCGATCGGGTCGACACCCGCGCCGTAGACGTTCTCTCCGCGGAACGTCACCTCGCCCTCGACCCGGGCGCCCTGGATCAGGTCGTTCATCCGGTTGAGGCAGCGCAGGACCGTGCTCTTGCCGCACCCGGACGGTCCGATCAGCGCGGTGATCTCGTTGTGGCCGAACGGAAGGTCGACGTCGTGCACGGCGTGGAACGCACCGTAGTAGACGTTGAGCTTGCGGCACTCCATCACCGCGGCCGGAGTGCTCGACAACTGGTGCTCCGGTGTAAGTGAGGCTTCGACGAACCGGTGGCCTTCCACAGTGCCGGCGCCATTGGTCTCCATGCTGCCGGCGGGCATGGTCGCGATGTCCTCGGGCGAGGCGGGTTCCCTGTGTGCCATGTGAGCGGCCCTCATCGTGGTTGGAGTCACCAGCGGCGCTGGAAGTGGTTGCGGATGTAGATCGCGAGGCCGTTCATCGCCAGCAGGATCGCCAGCAGAACGATGATCGCCGCCGAGGCGACGACCTTGAAGTCGGCCTGTGGGAGACCGACCCAGTTGAAGATCTGGATCGGCAACGTGGTGAAGCCGCTGAGCAGACCGTTCGGGTCGTACGTCACGAACACGAGCCCGCCGAGCAGCAGCAGCGGCGCTGCCTCCCCGATGGCGCGAGACAAGGCGATGATCGTGCCGGTGGCAATGCCGGGCACCGCGGCCGGGAGGGTCTGCCGCCACACCGTCTGCCACTCGGTTGCGCCGAGGGCGAGCGAGCCTTCACGGATCTCGGCGGGTACGGAGCGGAGCGACTCGCGGGTGGTGATGATGATGACCGGCAGGATCAGCAGCGCGAGGGCGATGGATCCGCCGATGACGATGTTCTTGTTGGCGACCCCGGTCGCGGCGAGCAAGCCGAGTGCCAGCATGCCGTAGATGATCGAGGGGACCGCCGCGAGGTTCTGGATGTTGAGCTCGAACAGCCGGTTGTACCAGCGGTGCCGGTCGGCGAACTCCTCGAGGTGGATCGCCGCGCCGACGCCGAGCGGTACGGCGAGCAGGGCGCAGAAGCCTACGACCATGAGCGAGCCCAGGATCGCCGCCCGGGCACCGGCCCGCTCGGCGAATGACGAGGTGTAGTTGGTGAACAGGGTCGCGTCGAGGCGCGGCAGCCCGTCGATCAGGGTCGTCACGATCAGGACGACGAGGAACGCGAACGCGAGGAACAGGCTCAGCCACAACGCGACCAGGAACACCAACGATTTCGCGCTCCGCTCGCCGCCGCGCGCCCTGCCGAGCGCAGCACCCTCAGCAGCGGTGGTGCTGACAGCGGCCATCAGTACGCCTCCCGGAACCGTCGGACCAGCCTGATGCTGATCACGTTGACGATGATCGTCATGATGAACAGCAGCAGTCCGACCGCGAAGAGCGTGTTGTACTCCACCGAGCCGACCCGGCTGTCACCGAGCGCCGCCTGGGCGATGAATCCGGTCATGGTCTGTCCGCCCTGCACCGGGTTGAGCAGCATCTCCGGCTGGCCGCCCGAGGCGATCGCGACGATCATCGTCTCCCCAATGGCGCGGGAGATGCCGAGCACCACCGCGGCGACGATCCCGGACAGTGCGGCCGGGACGACCACCCGCAGGGTCGTCTGCATCCGGTTGGCACCCAGGGCGTACGACCCCTGCCGCATGGCGAGTGGCACGGCCGACATCGCGTCCTCGGACAGCGACGCCACCGTGGGGATGATCATGACGCCCATCACGAGCCCGGCACCGAGGACGCTGAAGCTGCCGACCTCGAGCCCGAAAAAGTCCTTGAGCAGGTAGGGGATCACGAACTGCAATGCGAAGAACCCGTAGACCACGGTCGGGATACCCGCAAGGACCTCGAGGATCGGCTTGAGCACCCGGCGGGCGCCTGCTGAGGCGTACTCGCTCATATACATCGCCGCGCCGAGCCCGAACGGAATCGCGACCGCCAGCGCGATCACCGTGGTCCAGATCGTGGCGGTGACCAGCGGCAGGACACCGAAGCCAGGGTTGGAGAACCGCGGTGCCCATCGGGTGCCGGTGAGGAACTCGAGGACAGAGACCTGACCGAAGAACTCGATGGCGGGGACGAGCAGCGACAGCACGATCCCGACCGTGGTCACGATCGACAGTGCCGCTGCTCCGGCCAGGGCCGCCTTGATGATCCGCTCGCCGTACCTCGGGTTCGAGGACCGCAGCGGCGATGCGCCGCCACGGTGGGAGCGCGGCCCCCCGGCCGCGCCCGCACCTGTGGCTGATGGTGTCGTCACTGTTGAGCGACCCTCCGTTGCGGCGTCGGCAGCGTCGGCACTGATCGTCGGTCAGGCGCCGCCGAGGGCACCTGCCGCCGCCTCCGCCTCGGTGCGCTGCTCATCGCTGAGCGGGATGAACTTGGCGAGTTCGCTGATCTCCGCGTCGCTCTTGACGTAGTAGTCGACGAACGCCTTGACGTGCGGCTTGTCGGCGTACGCCTTCTTCGAGACGTAGATGAACAGCGGTCGCGCCAGCGGCGTGTAGTCGCCGGCCTGTGCGGTCTCCGACGACGGCTCGACGCAGCCGCCGCCACCGTCGATCTTCACGGCCTTGAGCTTGTCGGTGTTCTCCTCGTAGTAGGAGTAGCCGAAGTAGCCGAGAGCGCCAGTGCTGCCCTCGACGCCCTTGACGAGCACGTTGTCGTCCTCGGAGGCGTTGTAGTCGGCCCGCGAGGCGCCTTCCTCACCGTTGATCTCGTCGGTGAAGTAGTCGAACGTGCCGGAGTCGGTACCCGGGCCGTAGAGGTCGAGCTTCTCGGCCGGGAACTTCGGGTCGACCTGCTTCCAGGTGGTGATCTTCTTCTCCGCACCCGGTTCCCAGATCTTCTTCAGCTGGTCGACCGTCAGGCAGTCGACCCAGTCGCTCTCCTTGTTGACGACAACCGTGAGCGCGTCGTTGGCCACCTGGATCTCGGCGTACTCGACGCCGTTCTTCTCACAGTCCGGCGCTTCCGGCGACTCGTCCTTGATCGGGCGGGACGCGTCGGAGATGTCGGTCTCGCCGGCGCAGAACTTCTGGAACCCGCCGCCGGTACCGCTGGTGCCGACGGAGACGTTCACCCCCGACTCCTGCTCCTTGAACAGCTCACCGGCGGCCGCCGTCAGCGGCTGAACGGTCGACGACCCGTCCACGCGGACCTCGCCGGAGAGGGCGGTTTCCTGGTCGCCGTCGCCGGGCGACTGAGATTCGGGGTTCTGCCCACCGCAGCTGGCCAGCACCAGGGCGCTACCCAGAGCGGCAGCCGCGAGTGCGGCGAACCGGTTGTGGTTCACGTTCGAGCCCTTGCCCTTCGGGTCAATGGAATTGCACGGTCACCACGGAACGTAGGCAGGGCAGGTGAAACCGCTCCCCGGCTCGAGTGAACGACGGGTGAACGTCAGCCGGCGGAACCGTGACGGATGTACGACGCTGTGGCGGACGTCACGTGAACAGCCGAGCAGGTGGATCACGGCGGCGACGAGGCACGTCAATTCCCGCTCTCCTGACCCATCCGTAGGTGCTTTCGCGGCTGTGGATGCGTTCGGGTATGGACGCGGGAGCAGCGCACCCGTAGGCGACGCGGCCCCGACCGCAATCCAACAAGACAACCCGCGCCACGGTTGATCGACACCGACCCACGGATGTGTCAGAAGAGCTTCAATTCCCACGATGCACGGCTAATGCACCGTGCATGCTTCGTGGGGAATGATCACGCATGCGTGATC
>JBOHED010000070.1:0-5500 GCA_050700915.1 Actinopolymorphaceae bacterium
GTTCCGGCACGCCCGGATCACGACGACGGAGACCAAGGCGCGCCGGCTGCGGCCGTTCGCCGAGAAGCTGATCACCAAGGCGCGGCGCGGCGATCTCCACGCCCGCCGGCAGGTGCACTCGGTCATCCGTGACAAGGAGATCGTGCACAACCTGTTTGCCGAGATCGGTCCGTACTTCGCGGAGCGGCCCGGTGGCTACACCCGGATTACGAAGATCGGTCCCCGCAAGGGTGACAACGCGCCGATGGCCGTGATCGAGCTGGTCCAGGGTCCGGTCGGCGGCGCCGCCGCGGACTCCGGTGGCGGCGCGGCGAAGAAGGCCGCACCGGCGAGGCAGCCAGTGGCGACGGAGGAAGTGGCGACGGAGGAAGTGGCGACGGAGGCCGCTGCCACCGACCCGACCGACTCCGGAGACGAACCGGCGGAGAGCACCGAGGACAAGGCCGACGGTTCCGATGGTGGGGACGGCAAGTCCTGACGGCTGTCCCACCGGAACACGCGACAGAGCCCGCTGAGCCTTCCATGCTGGAGGACGGCGGGCTCTCGCGCATTCGTACCAACGACGAGGTTGTCCGGCTCCGGCTGGACGTGGCGTACGACGGGACCGACTTCGCCGGCTGGGCGGTCCAGCGGGGACAGCGCACGGTCCAGGGTGAGCTGGAGCGGGCCGTCGAGACCGTCCTACGACTTGGCGAACCGGTGTCGACGACGTGTGCGGGGCGTACGGATGCCGGCGTCCACGCGCGCGGCCAGGTGTGCCACGTCGACGTACCTGGCCAGGCGTACTCCCGGGTGTCGGGTCCAGGTTCCACCCGCCCACCCGCCGTGTCCCTGCTCCGCCGACTCGCCGGCGCGCTGCCTCCTGATGTCCGTGTCAGGGGCGTGCGAGAGGCGCCGGCGGGATTCGACGCGCGGTTCTCCGCGGTGTGGCGGCGGTATGCGTACCGTCTCTGTGACGATCTTGCGGCCGCGGATCCGCTCCGTCGGCACGAGGTGCTCCTCCACCCGCGTCCGCTCGACCTGGCCGCGATGAACGAGGCGTCGCAGCGGCTGCTCGGAGAGCACGACTTCGCGGCGTTCTGCCGGCGACGGGAGGGCGCGACGACCGTCCGCCAGCTGATCGAGCTTGGGTGGGAACGCGACGCCAACGGCCTCGTGGTCGCCCGCGTGGTGGCGGACGCGTTCTGCCATTCGATGGTGCGGGCCCTCGTGGGGGCGCTGCTGGCGGTGGGCGTCGGCCAGCGTCCCGTCGACTGGCCGGCGGCGGTGTTGGCGGGACGCGTGCGGGACTCGGCCGTCAACGTCGTACCTCCCACCGGGCTCACACTCGAAGAGGTGGGTTACCCGCCTGACCACGAACTGGCCGCGCGTGCCGAAGCGGCCCGGCGGCGGAGGGTCGTGAGCTCGGCAAACAGCGACGCGTCAGGAGTCGACGGAGCATGAGCGATCACTACTTCTCCGCCGAGCCGGGGTCCCGGGCGGTGGCGCGGACGGTGTCGTTCTCCGCGTACGGTCGGTCCTACTCGCTGACGTCCTCGAGCGGGGTGTTCGCCGGCGACCGGCTCGACCTAGGGACGTCCGTACTGCTGCGGGAGGCGCCGCTGCCGGGTCGGCCGGGGACGTTCCTCGACCTGGGCTGTGGCTACGGTCCGATCGCGTGTGTCCTCGGGATCGAACTGCCGGGCGCGACCGTGTGGGCGGTCGACGTCAATGCGCGAGCGCTCGAGCTGACCCGAACGAACGTCACGACGCTGGGCATCGCCGGCCGGGTCCGGGTCGTGACGCCCGACGACGTTCCTGGCGACGTGATGTTCGACCAGATCTGGTCCAACCCGCCGATCCGGATCGGTAAACCGGCTCTGCATGGCTTGTTGCAGCACTGGCTGCCGAGGCTGACCCCCGACGGTGTGGCGTGGCTGGTCGTGGCCCGCAACCTCGGCGGCGACTCGCTGCAACGCTGGCTCGACGGCGAGGGCTGGCGAGCCGAACGACACGCCAGCGCCAAGGGATACCGGGTTCTCGCGGTACGCCGACGCTAGTTCTGCGTTAGCTCCTGGGCGCGTCCGATGGTGTCGCGGTGGGTCGCGGCGGGGCTGGGCGTTCGGAGGGCGCCTGCTTCGGTGTGGGCTGCGGGTCGCCCGGCCAGGAGCTTGGCGTCGGTGTCGGCGCGTCCGACGGCGTTGGTGCGGGCAGCGGTGTGTCCGGTGGGCAGCTCGGCGTTGCCGTGGGCCTCGGCGGTGGGGGCGTGGGAGTGCCGGTGGAGTCCCTCGGAGCCGTGTGTGTCGCGGTGGGTTTCGGCGGAGCGGTGGGTTCCGGCGGAGCGGTGTGTGTCGCGGTGGGTTCCGGCGGAGCCGTGGGTGTGTGGCCGGGATGATCGGACGCGGTGAGTCCGACGGGAGCAGGGAAGGCGTGGGGGTCGCCGTCGGCCGGGGTTCCGGCGGTGTGCAGTCCGCCGGTCGCGGAGTCGGCGTGCCGTCGGCGGGGCCGAGACCGCGTTCGAGGAGCGGGAAGGCGGCGACGCTCGTCACCGTACCCACCACCGCCAACGCGGCCCCTCCGGCGACCACGGCACGCCGGGCATGGTGGCGTCGCCGGGCCCGCGCGAGGGCGAGATCGGCCATCCCCTGAACCGGCCGGGCATGGTGGGCGAGGTCCTCGATCGCGTGCCGAAGCGGCCCGTCAGGATCGTCCGGCCGCAGCTGTCGGTAAGGGTGGTTCACGGGTGTACCTCCATCGATGCGGGCCGGCGTGCTGCGGCTGCGGCATCGGTCATCGGGCGTTCGACAAGATCGGGGGCCAGCACGCGCAGGCGGGCGAGCGCGCGGGACGTCTGGCTGCGGACGGTGCCGACCGAGCAGCCGAGGGCGTCGGCGACCTCGCGTTCGGGCAGGTCTTCGAGGAACCTCAGCACCAGGACGGCGCGCTGCCGGGGCGCGAGTTTCTGCAGCGCTTGGCGTACGTCGAGCCGCGGTCCCACGTGCTCGGCAGGGTCACCGATCGCCGGGTTGTGAACGGCGGAACCGTGCCAGGCGGGCTCGGGAGTGGCCGCAGCCGGATCTTCCCGGATCTTCGCCCTTCGCCGCCAGCCGCTCACCTGGTCGTGGTAGATGGCACGCCGGACGTACGGCTCAGGTTCGTTGACCTTGTGCCACCTGGCTGCCAGCTTCGCGAGGGCGTTTTGCACGAGGTCCTCGGCGAGATGCTGGTCGCCGGTCAGGACGTACGCCGTGCGCGGCAGTGCCAGTGAGCGGGCGTCGACGAACTCCCGGAACTCATGCTCGGCCCGTGCGTCCATGCAGGCATCCTCCCGTTGACTGGTCATCCCGTAAGACGCACGGATGTCCAGTCACTATGCCTGGCGCTCGGAGATTTCCGGCGGACCTGACGGACGTTGGATGAGGGGCGCCTTCCTGCGAACCTTTCGGAGGAGGGCGCCCCTCATCCAAGGGGAACGTCCTGGGCACGATCATGATCACGGGATGTCGCCGGCCAGGACGGACAACCGCGCGGAGGTGGTTCGGCGTCGCCAGGTGGGAGGTACCCATGAACACACGTCTGAGCGGTACTCGTCAGCAGTTCGTCCTGGCCTGCGTCCTCGCTGCCGGGGCGGTCGTCGCAGTGATCCTCGGCGTCCGCTGGTTGGACCCTGCGTGGTCGGCGATGACGTGGTCGGCGATGACGAAGGGAGAGGCCACGATGCGCTGGGAGTCGTACGGAGGAGTCGAGATAGAGGTGCCGGCGAGCTGGGGATACGGCATGACCGCCTGGCCGCCCTGCCTGCAGAAGTTGAGACCGAGCCGTACGTCGGGCGACCTATCGGAGGCATCCCGGCCATTGGGTGCAGCGAGCTCGTCGCCCCACCGGACAAGCGGAAGGCCTACCTCTGGTTCGACGCCTACCGTGCACCACCCGGTCTCAAGAACCACGATGGTGGTTGGACGGAGGAGACCCGGGTCGTCGCGGGCGTCACTCTGACGGTGCTCTCCGACGATGCCACGCTGCGTGAGCGGATGCTCGACTCCGCGCGGAAGGTCCAGGATTCCGACTCCTACGGGTGCCCGGTCGACCATCGGATCACCACCGGTCCGGACGTACGACCGGAGCTCGGCACCGGCGGGCTCGCGACGGTCGGACAGGTCGAGTCGATCACGGTGTGCAGGTACGCCCTGGACCGCGGACAGAACCTCGCTCCCCAGCCGGTGCTGTCCTCGAGTCGGCTCACGGGTCCCGCTGCCCAGCAGCTCGTTGACGCCGTGCGCGCGGCACCCGAGGGCGGTGGACCGAACGCACCGCAGAACTGCAGCGCAGCCTGGGCCTACGGCGAGGAGGTCATCGTGCTGCGGATGCACGGCGACCGGGAGCAGGAGGTCCTCGTCCGCTACAGCGGCTGTGGTGGCCACGGCACCGACGACGGCGCCACCCTGCGGGCGCTCACCGCCGACGTCGTACGGCCGTTGCTGCGCGGGCCGCATGCCTCGGGCGGACTCCAGGAGCCGATCGGCCGGATGGTCTGGCCCCGGGCCGGTACGAAATAGGGCACGGATCCGGGGGTTCCGGCGTAGGACCGTAAACCCCTCGCGCCCGCTGGCGGAGGCCCGGGACACTGGGTGCATGGGCTACGTCGATGTCGCGGGGATCCGGTATGAGCTGCCGGACGGCCGTGTGCTGCTCGACGACGTGTCGTTCCGGGTCGGCGAGGGCGCGAAGGTCGCCCTCGTCGGCGCCAACGGCTCCGGCAAGACCACCCTGCTGAAGATCGTCGCCGGCGACCTCGACCCCCATGCTGGAGCGGTGAGCCGCAGTGGCGGACTGGGCGTCATGCGGCAGTTCGTCGGATCCGTCCGCGACGACACGACCGTCGCCGGACTGCTGCTCTCAGTCGCGCCGCCGCGCATTCGTACGGCCGCGAAGGCCGTCGAGCAGGCCGAGCTCCTCATGATGGAACGTGACGACGAACGCACCCAGCTGCGCTACGCCCAGGCGCTGGCCGACTGGGCCGACGCCGGTGGCTACGACGCCGAGGTGCTGTGGGACGTCTGCTGTACCGAGGCGATCGGCCTGCCGTACGAACGCGCGCGCTACCGCGAGGTCCGCACTCTCTCCGGCGGAGAGCAGAAGCGGCTCGCCCTCGAGGCGTTGCTCCGCGGCCCCGACGAGGTGCTGATGCTCGACGAGCCCGACAACTTCCTCGACGTACCCGCCAAGCGCTGGCTCGAGGACCGCCTCACCGAGTCGGACAAGACCGTGCTCTACGTCAGCCACGACCGGCAGCTCCTCGCCAACACCGCGACCCGGGTCGTCACGGTGGAACTGGGGGCCGCCGGCAACGCGGTCTGGACCCACCCACAGGGGTACGCGACCTATCACGGGGCACGCATCGACCGGTTCGCGAGGCTGGAGGAGCTGCGGCGTCGCTGGGACGAACAGCACGCGAAGCTCAAGGCGTTGGTCGCGCTCTACAAACGCAAGGCCACCAGCAACGACAAGATGGCCTCGGCCT
>JBOHED010000071.1:0-8212 GCA_050700915.1 Actinopolymorphaceae bacterium
GCTGGCCAGGTCGTGAGGACGTCAGGGCCAACGACAGGACCAACGACTGACCCAGTGGTGGAGGCGGCGCATGTCCGGATCACAGCAACCAGGCGCGGCGGGCCGGATGGCCGCCGCGGCTGCGGCGTTCCTCGCCGCCCTCGAACCCGACCAACGGTCGGCGGCGACGGCGGCGTTCGACACCGGTGACCATCGCGAGTGGACCTATCTGCCTGGGCCGCGTCCTGGTCTCGCGCTCTCGGACATGACTGAGCCGCAGCGCGAACTCGCTCTGGCCCTGCTGGAGACCGGGTTCAGCGCCGGCGGGCTCGGTCAGGCGCAGGCCATCATGGCGCTTGAGTCGATCCTGCGCGACATCGAACGCCAGCTCGACAACGCGATGTGGCTGCAGCGGAACCCGGTGGCGTACTGGGTCCGAATCCTCGGCGACCCGGTGGGCGACGGGCCGTGGGCCTGGCGGGTCAACGGTCACCACCTGGCCGCGCATCTCACCGTGGTGGGCGGAGCGGTCGCCGCGACACCGCAGTTCTTCGGCGCCAACCCGGCGGTGGTCCCGACCGGTCCGCACGCCGGCCTGCGTACCCTGCCGGACGCGGAGGACCTCGGCCGGGCGGTCCTGTCCGCCCTGGACGCCGAACGCCGCACCGTCGCGATCGTCGACCAGAAGGCACCGGACGACATCCTCACCCGGCGCGACCCTGTGGCGGACCCGAGCCTGGCCCCCCGTGGCCTTGCGTACGCCGACATGAGCGCCGACCAGCAGGCGCAGCTCACGGCACTGGTCCGGCACTACTTCGACCGGGTGACCCCCGAGGTGGGGGAGACCGCGTGGCTCGAGGCGGTCGACGCCGGTCTGGAGCCGGTGACGTTCAGTTGGGCCGGGTCGCAGGAGCGCGGCGAAGCCCACTACTACGCGGTCGTCGGCCCGACGTTCCTGGTGGAGTACGACAACACCCAGAACGACGCGAACCACATCCACTCGGTGTGGCGGGACCTGCGCCGGGACTGGGGCGAGGATCTCCTCGCGGCCCACTACGCGGCGCACCACGGCTGAGCGCGCCGACGCCGGTCGTCATCGAGGCGCGGGTCGTCATTGACTGGCAGGTCGTAATTGACTGGCACAGGTGCTCGCCGCCTCGCCAGACTCCTCTCACGTGGGGCACATCGAGCTTGCCGACATCCGCTACCAGCTGCCTGACGGCCGGGCGCTCCTGACCGACGTCGACCTCCGGGTGGGCGACGGCGCCAAGGTCGCGCTGGTCGGCGCCAACGGCTGCGGCAAGACGACCCTGCTACGGATCATCGCCGGCGACCTGGAGCCGGCGTCCGGCACGGTGACCCGCAGCGGCGGGCTGGGCGTGATGCCGCAGTTCATCGGCACCGGAAAGGGTGCCGCGACCGTCGGCGACCTGCTCCTGTCGGTCGCCCCCGCACGGGTGCGGACGGCCGCGGCGGGGCTCGCCGCCGCCGAACTGGCCATGATGGACCGCGACGACCAGCCCACCCAACTCGGCTACGCCGCCGCCCTCGCGGAGTGGTCCGACGCCGGCGGCTACGACGCCGAGGTGCTCTGGGACACCTGCTGCACCGAGGCGATCGGACCGGGGTACGGACGGCTGCGGAACCGCGACGTCACCACCCTGTCCGGCGGGGAACAGAAGAAGCTCGTCCTGCAGGCCCTGCTTCGTGGGCCGGAACAGGTGCTGGTCCTCGACGAGCCCGACAACTACCTCGACGTCCCCGGGAAACGGTGGCTCGAGCAGCGGATCCTCGACTCACCGAAGACCATCCTCTACGTCTCCCACGACCGTGAACTCCTGGCGGCGACCGCCAACCGGATCGTGACCCTGGAAGGCGGTACCCACGGCAACACCGCCTGGGTGCACGGCGGCGGATTCGCCTCCTACCACGAGGCCCGGCTCGACCGGCACGCCCGCTTCGCCGAACTTCGCCGCCGGTGGGACGAGGACCGCGCGAAGCTCCAGGCGTTGGTCGACGCCCTAAGGCTCGCCAAGTCGAAGAAGACTCCGGCCGCCGTGAGCCGGCTCGAACGGTTCGACGCGGCCGGTCCGCCACCAGAGCCACCGCGCAGGCAGCAGATCCGGATGCGACTGGCCGGCGGGCGTACGGGGGTGCGGGCCCTGACCTGTCGCGGCCTCGCGCTGCGCGGACTGACCGAACCGTTCGATCTGGAGGTCTTCTACGGCGAACGGGTGGCCGTGCTCGGTACCAACGGCACCGGCAAGTCGCACTTCCTCCGCCTGCTCGCCGGGTGGCCGGCGTTGGACACCGTGGCGTACGAAGGAGAATGGAAGCTCGGCGCCCGCGTCGTTCCCGGGCACTTCTCGCAGACGCACGAGCGACCCGACCTTGCCGGGCGTACCCTCCTGGAGATCCTCTGGGAGGACTGCGCGCTGCAGGTCGACGCGGCGGCGCCGATGCTGCACAGGTACGAACTCACCGGCGCCAGAGACCAGCGTTTCGAGACCCTGTCCGGTGGCCAGCAGGCGAGGTTCCAGATCCTGCTCCTCGAAACCGGAGGGGCTCGCCGTCAGCCGGCCACGATGTTGGTGCTCGACGAGCCCACCGACAACCTCGACGTCGCGTCGGCGGAGGCGCTGGAGGCGGCGCTGGAGGCGTTCGACGGGACGGTGGTGGCGGTGACGCACGACCGGTGGTTCGTCCGTTCGTTCGACCGGGTGGTGAGCTTCGCCGCCGGCGGTGAGGTGGGCGAGGTGCCTGAGCCCGTGTGGGACCGCTGACAGCGCGATCTCCGGTAGGTTTGGTGACCCAGCAGGAAAGCGCCGTCCAGCAGTCACACCGGCAGGTAGCAGAGGGGCAGGGCGCAGTGCCAGAGCACACGAGCTCCAGCGTCACGATCGCGGCGGAGCCAGCGAAGATCATGTCCGTCATCGCCGACTTCGAGGCCTATCCCACCTGGGCCGCGGCGGTGAAGGAGGTCGAAGTGCGCTCCCTACGCCCCGACGGGCGCGCTGAGCAGGTTCACTTCGTGCTCAACGCGGGCGCCATCAAGGACGACTACACGCTCTCCTACGACTGGGACGGTGACCGCGAGGTCCGTTGGTCGCTCGTCGAGGCGAAGGTCGTGAAGTCCCTCGACGGCTCCTACACGCTGCGTGACAAGGGCCGCGGCAATACGGAGGTCACCTACCAGCTCGCGGTCGACGTCACGTTCCCGATGATCGGCCTGATCAAGCGCAAGGCGGAGAAGGTCATCATCGACACGGCGCTGAAAGAGCTGAAGAAGAAGATCGAGCAAGGCTGACGGCGTTCCCTGGTGCCCGGGCGCCGCGCGGTGAGGTCCACCGGGTTGGGTAATCTCGACCGGGGCGTGGTTGGCCATCCGGCAGGTGGGTCGCTGGACTGGCCAATCGGTCGACTGGGCCCGGGATCCCGGATACGGCAGAGCTGGTCGGACCGGGACATTGGCGCGTGAGAAGGGCAGCGTGAAAATGGGTGGGCCCCGTGGGTGAGTCGCGGCTGACCATCGGTGTCGACGTGGGCGGTACCAAGATCGCGGCCGGCCTGGTCGACGAGTCCGGGACGATCGTGGCTGAGGCGCGGAGGGAGACACCCGCGACCAGCCCGGCGGAGATCGTCGCGGCGATCGTCGACGTCGTGAAGGAGCTCCGGGCAGACCACGACGTCGAGGCGATCGGTGTGGGCGCGGCCGGCTTCGTTGACGCGACCCGTTCGAACGTCCTGTTCGCCCCCAACCTGGCGTGGCGGAAGGAACCGCTCAAGGAAGCGGTCGAGGCGCGTACGTCCCTTCCGGTGGTCGTCGAGAACGACGCGAACGCCGCCGCCTGGGCGGAGTTCCAGTTCGGCGCTGGACGCGATGTCGACGACATGATCCTGCTGACGATCGGTACCGGCCTCGGTGGTGGCCTGGTCCTGTCCGGTGAGCTGTACCGCGGCGCCTTCGGCGTCGGCGGCGAAGTCGGCCACCTCCGCGTCGTCCCGGGCGGTCACCTGTGCGGTTGTGGCAACAAGGGCTGTTGGGAGCAGTACGCCAGCGGCAGCGCGCTCGTCCGGGAGGCCCGCGAGTTCGCCCGTTCGAGCCCGCCGCAGGCAGACCGCCTGCTCGAGCTCGCCAAGGGGAGGGCGGACGGGATCGAGGGCCCGATGGTGAGCACGGCCGCGGCCGAGGGTGACGTGGCCGCTCGGGAACTCCTCGAGGATCTCGGCCGCTGGATCGGCGAAGGGATCGCCTCGCTGGCCGCCGTCCTCGACCCGGCCGCCGTCGTCGTGGGCGGTGGTGTGTCCGAGGCCGGTGACCTGCTGTTGGAGCCGGCGCGGCAGTCGTTCGGGCGCCAGCTCACCGCGCGCGGCCATCGTCCGGTCCTCGAGATCCGTCCGGCGACGCTCGGCAACGAAGCGGGCATCATCGGGGCCGCCGACCTGGCGCGGCGACGCTGATGGCGTTCATCCACGCGCTCACGATCGGCGTCGACATCGGGGGTACGAAGGTCGCCGCCGGGGTCGTCGACCCTGAGGGGAACGTGCTCGAACGCCTCCGCCGCGATACTCCCTCGACCAGTCCTGGCGCCACCGAGGACACCATCGCGACCGTCGTCGCCGAACTCCGCGACAGGCATGAGGTGACGGCCGTCGGCATCGGTGCGGCGGGATGGATCGACGTCACCGGATCGTCGGTGCTGTTCTCCCCCCACCTGGCGTGGCGGCACGAGCCACTGCGCGACGCCGTCCGGCGGCGGATCCGGCTGCCCGTGATCATCGAGAACGACGCCAACGCCGCGGCATGGGCGGAGTGGCGCTTCGGTGCCGGACAGGGCGAGACCCACCTGGTCTGCGTGACGCTCGGTACCGGGATCGGCGGTGCGGTGATCACCGACGGGGTGATGCTGCGCGGGAAGTACGGCGTCGCGGGGGAGTTCGGCCACATGACGGTCGTCCCCGGTGGGCATCGCTGCGAGTGCGGCAACCGAGGCTGTTGGGAGCAGTACGCGAGCGGCAACTCCCTCGTCCGCGAGGCGCGGGAGCTGGCGGCGTCGGGGTCGCCGGTGGCACAGAACCTGCTGGACCGGGTGGGCGGAGACCCCGGCCGCATCACCGGGCCGTCGGTCACGGAGGCCGCCAAGGACGGCGACCCGGTAGCGGTGGAACTGTTCGAGGAGGTCGGCCGCTGGCTCGGTGTCGGGCTGGCCAACATCGCCGCGGCCTTCGACCCGGGGACGTTCGTCGTCGGTGGCGGCGTGTCCGAGGCGGGGGAGCTGTTCCTCGGTCCGGCGCGGGACACCTTCCGACGGACGCTGACCGGGCGCGGCTTCCGGCCGGAGGCGCAGATCCTGCGGGCGGCCCTCGGCAACGACGCGGGGATGGTCGGTGCGGCCGACCTGGCGCGGGAGAACATCCGGCTGTTCCGTCGCCGCCGTACCCGCCGACCCGCCCACGAACGTCTCCGCGCCCGAGTCGACCGCCTCTCGGACCTGTAGCGGCTGCGCCCCTCCCGTTCACCGGCCTCCCGTTTGGAGGAGGGGACCCTTCCTACGAAACGCGGCGGTTGCATGAGGGGACCCTTGCGGCGAACCTATTGGATCAGGGCGCCCCTCATCGGAGGCTCGATTGGATCAGGGCGCCCCTCATGCGGAACGCGCTCAGCGTTCGATGAGCGTGAGCTCGAACGAATAGCGCGACGCGCGGTAGAGATGCGAGCCGTACTCCACCGCGCGTCCCACGTCGTCGTAGGCCGTGCGGGTCATGGTGAGCAGTGCCGCGCCCTTGGGTTCGCGCAGGTCCTTCGCCTGGGTGGCGGTGGCGGGACGGGCGCCGATCGTCTGTCGGGCGACGCGGAGCTGGATACCCGCGTGGCGCAGGATCTCGTACAGTCCGCGTTCCTCCAGGGCGGCGGCCGTGAGCTGGACCAGGTCCTTCGGCAGGTAGTTGGTCATCAGCGCGAGTGGCTCGCCCCGTGCGCAGCGCAGGCGCCGGATCCGCAGAACCGGCGACCCGGTCGGTAGGTCAAGGGCCGTCGCGACCTTCTCCGGGGCGGGGACCATGCGCAGGTCCCGCACGGTCGTGGACGGTTCCTGTCCGGCGCGGGCGAGGTCGTCGTGGAGGCTGGACAACTCGATCGACCGGCGTACCTGCGACTGCGACCGCACCACCTGCGTGCCGACGCCGCGCTTGCGGACCAGTAGACCCTTGTCGACCAGATGCCGAATGGCCTGGCGCATGGTAGGCCGGGAGAGTGAGAGTTGGTCGGCAAGGACGATTTCGTTGGGCAGCCGAGCGCCAGGGGCGAGTGTGCCGGCGATGATCGACTGCTCGAGCTGCTCGGCGACCTGGAAGTAGAGCGGCACCGGGCTCCGGCGGTCGACGGTCACGGCGAGTGTGGTCACGCCCGGCGCCTCCCTCATCCGTCGCACGACAGCCACCAACGGTCGTACGACATCGAAACCTGGACATCGACGTCGATCATGATCGCCGACCTGACCCCAGTGTGGCATGAAGTATGAACAGCCTAACGTCAGAATGTCCTTACAAAGTGTTGACAGCCCAGAACCGCTGGAGAAAACTCGACCGGGAAGTCCCGTCGTGCGATGGTGTCGACCCTCGGCCACGACGAGACCGTTTTGCGGGAGGTTGGATGCGAATCGGGCTGATCGGCGTGGGGCGGATCGGCGCTCTGCATGCGCAGAACCTGCACGACCTCGACACCGTGGAGCAGGTGGTCCTCGCCGATGCCGACGTAGGCCGTGCTAAGGAGACCGCCGAGAAGCTCGGCATCTCCGCCGCCGGCAGTGTGGACGATCTCTTCGCGAGCCGACCGGACGGCGTGGTGATCGCCGCCGCGACACAGGCGCATGCCGAGCTCGTGCGTCGAGCCGCGGCGGCCGGTGTGCCCGCGTTCTGTGAGAAGCCGCTGGCGTCGGACCTCGCGGGCACCCACGAGACGCTGGCCACGGTGGCGGCGGCGGGGATCCCGCTCCAGATGGGCTTCCAGCGGCGGTTCGACGCCGGCTACACCGCCGCCCGTGAGGCGCTCGCCGCAGGCGACCTGGGGCGGTTGCACACCGTCTGGGCGTGCACGCTCGACCCCGCGCCGCCGCATGCGGACTACATTCCCGCCTCCGGAGGGATCTTCGCCGACTGCAGCGTCCACGACATCGACGCCGTCCGCTGGGTGACCGGTCGTGAGGTCGTCGAGGTGACGGCCACAGGCGCCAACCGAGGTGCGGAGTTCTTCGCCGCGGCCGGCGACGTCGACACCGCCACCGGGCTCCTGACGCTCGACGACGGCACCCTGGTGGCGCTGGCCGCGTCACGGTACAACGGCTCGGGCTACGACGTACGTCTCGAGCTGCACGGCTCGCGGCGGACCGTCATCGCCGGACTGGACGAGCGGCTGCCGGCGGGATCCGCCGAACCCGGCGTGACCTGGCCGCCCGGACCGGCGTACGCGAACTTCGCCGAACGCTTCCACGACGCTTACCTCGCAGAGCTGCGGGCGTTCGTCGACGTCGCCGCCGGCCGGACGGAGTCGCCGTGTCGTGGTGAGGACGCCCTCGCGGCACTGTGTGTCGCACACGCCTGCGAACGGTCCAGGAGGGAAGGTAGGTCCGTACGCGTCGACGAGATCGCCCAGGAGGTTCCCGCGTGTCCTATGACCTGATCACGATGGGCCGGGTGAGTGTCGATCTCTACCCCAACGACATCGGCGTGGCGCTGCCGGATGTGACAGCGTTCCAGAAGTTCCTCGGCGGGAGTGCGACGAACGTCGCGGTGGCGGCTGCCCGGCACGGTCGGCGGAGCGCGGTGATCACCCGCACGGGTACGGATCCGTTCGGCGACTACATCCACCGGGCGCTGCGTGGGTTCGGCGTGGACGATGCGTACGTCTCGCCGGTCGAGGGGCTGCCGACGCCGGTGGTCTTCTGCGAGATCTTCCCACCCGATCACTTTCCGCTGTACTTCTACCGCTATCCCAAGGCGCCGGACCTGGAGATCCACCCGGGCGAGCTCGATCGGGAGGCCATCGCGGCCGCCCGGATCTTCTGGGTGACGGGCACCGGCCTGTCGGAGGAGCCGAGCCGGTCGACCACGCTCGCGGCACTGCGTGACCGGGAGCACCGGGCCCACACCGTGCTCGACCTCGACTACCGCCCGATGTTCTGGCACACCGACGAGGCCCGCGCGGTGATCGGCGGTGCGGTCGAGCACGCCACGG
>JBOHED010000072.1:0-11054 GCA_050700915.1 Actinopolymorphaceae bacterium
ACCGCACCCGGCTGATCCGCATCGGCACCGACGCGGGAATCGACGGATGGGCGGAGAGCACGCTGGAGGGCAAGCCGAAGTCGGTCCCGGCGGTCATCGACGAATATGCGCAGTACCTGATCGGCAAGGACCCTCTTCGTATCGAGCATCATTGGCAGCAGATCTACAGATCGGCCTTCTTCAGGGGCGGCGCACACAACATGAGCGCTTTGGCGGCAGTCGATGCAGCGTTGTGGGATATCGCCGGCAAGCACTACGGGGTGCCCAGCTACAAGCTGATGGGCGGCGCCGTGCGGGACAGGATCAGGGTGTATGCGCACTGGGGCATCCGCGACCTGTCCGACGAGGGTCTTGAGGCCTCTCGCAAGCGGCTCGACATGCTTCAGAAGAAGGGCTACACGGCGTACAAGGCCGGTCCAGCCGGCCGCTGGCGCGCCCACGAGCCGCCGTCGAGGATCGACCAGTTTGTCGAGGCGGCCTACAAGATGCGTGAGTGGGTCGGCCCGGACGTGGAGCTGTGCTTCGACTTCCACGCCAAGATGACGCCGGCCCTGGCGATCGAAGTGTGCAACGAGATCAAGGGCATGCGGCCGATGTTCGTCGAGGAGCCTGTGCCGCAGGAAAACACCGACGCGTTGAAGCTGGTCTCGGATCACGTCCCGTTCCCGATCGCCACGGGCGAGAGGCTCCTGAGCCGGTGGGAGTTCCGCGAGGTGATCGAGAAGCAGTGCGTGGCGCTGCTGCAACCGGATGTGGCGCACTGCGGCGGACCGAGCGAATTGAAGAAGATCGCCAACTACGCGGAGGTGTACTACCAGCACATCATGCCGCACTGCGCGATCGGCCCGCTTGCACTGGGCGCGTGCATGCTCGTCGATGCGGTCGTCCCGAACTTCCTGATCCAGGAGCAGGTCGACGCCGGGCTCGGCAACGGCCTGCTGAAGAAGGACTGGGAGGTGATCGACGGGCATATCCCCTTGTGGGAGACGCCCGGCCTTGGGGTGGAGGTGGACGAGGCGGAGGCCACGAAGGAGTTCACGGGCGACTCGTACGGGTACCACGCCGAGCTAGGCGGAGAGACGTATCACGAGAACGACGGCTCGGTAGCGGATTGGTAGGCGCCGGTCGGCAATCCCACACTGTGGCGGGCTTTATTCCCCTCTCCCAGCGGGAGAGCGGGCGCCCGCTTGAGGGCGCGGAGAGGGAGAAACTGCCGTTGACGAGTTACGTGTGGCATTCACCTTATCCCTGGTCCGCGCCCTGAGAACACGGTGCCAAGGTGGAGCTGCTCGGTGAGAGGTATCCGCTGGGGATCGGCTTCACTGCGGGCGATCTCATATCGCCGCTCAAGGACACGTACTGCGGAACCACTGGATACGAGTTCGCACATCTCCGTGACCCTGAGGAAAGGGTTAGCTGCAGCAGGCGATAGAGACTGGCATTCACCGCAAATTCCTCACTGATGAGCAGAAGTGGTAGCTCCTTGAGATGCTCACCAAGGCTGACGTTTTCGAGCAGTTCCTGCACAAGGCGTACCCAGGCCAGCGTTGGTACAGCCTCGAGGGCTGCGAGTGTGGGAGGGAACTGCTGAGCAGATCCCCGGAATCGGCGCATCGTTCAATAACCGCCTCGCCTATTACCGGGACAACGCTCAGCTCAACGCCACTCGGGACGACTCCGATCAGTTCCCGGACGTCCGGGTCACGGACTACCTCCGCACAGGGGGTGACCCCATCGCATGGGTCAAACTGCAGCGGAAGTTACTGGGCTCGTGGTGGCAGCGGTAATGAGCGCTGGTGCAGGGGGAAGAAGATCAGGTTCAACGCTTGGTATGACTTCCTGTACGACACCGAGGGGGCTCGCCGCCACATCGTCTGTCACGAAGTCGGTCACAGCGTGGGTCTCTGGCACGAGGCAGGAACCGACTCGGGCATGGCCACCCACGTAGATGGTGTGGTGTACCTGAACCAGCACCACCGCGACCACATCAACGCCACCTACTGACGGCGAGTTGTGAACACTATGGTCAGGATTCGGAAGCATGCCATCCGATCTATCGTGCTTGTCACCGCCTTCGTTGTCACGGGCTGTTCAGACGCCGCATCGCCCGCCGATCCTGCGCGGCTGGATATGTTCGACCGCAACAATGTGTCCTTTTTCGAGCCCGCAGGTTATGGGGAGTCGGCACTGGAGCCCGAGCACTACGAGACGGTGAAGGACGCCGCCCAGCATGCCTCGGCAGTAGTGATTGCCGAGGTTGCTGACGTGCGGCAGGGTGAGACAACCATCGGCGAAACACCGAACGACATCGTAAGCAGAGTCGCGATCGATATTCGTATCGTCGAGGTTATCAAAGGCGAGCTCGAAGACGACAGTCCCGACACGCTCACGCTGCAGCGGCTCGCCAGCGGCGATAGTGTCGAGGAGTCAATCGCCTACATGAAGGCTCACCTGCCCGAAGGCATGTCGGTGTGGTTCCTCCGAAACCATTCTGACTATTACGAACAGATGAAAGGCGAGCCATTGCAGACCACACCCGAACACGCCTACCGGCTGTTGTCTTCGCAGGGGCTGTTTGTCCAAGGACAGAACAGCGTCGCCAATCCACTCGTCGGTGCCGATCAGGGCATGGCTGACCAGGCCCGGGGCAACTACACCAAGCTGAGCGACCTGGTGGACTTTGTAAGATCGGTCGACGGCTGGACTGGTGTCGTCCCAGGTCGCAGGTTCGAGTGAGCTTCGTCCAGCGAGTGCGGCGCCTCTCGTTACTTTGGCACCGGCCGGTGGTCACCGTGAACGCTTGGCCCGAGGGTTGGAAGCTTGTCGTGGTTGAGGCGTGTCGTTCAGTAGTCGTTCCAATTCATCGGCTGGTGTGACGCACTGAAAACCTGTGTCGTCATCGCACATGGTCGCCGCCGCATCGTTGATCAACGTTGGTGCGGCTCTGTCGAACGGGCTAGTCCATGCCCCGCCCTTTAGTTCATGTCGGCCTGGCCGGGTTTCGGTAGAGCACCATTCCACCCCGTCTGGACTTGGAGGAAGAGGACGAGATCGAGCCGTACACCGTGGACGAGATCAAGGCGATCTTGGCCGAGGCGAACAAGCACCGGAACAGTGCGCGGTGGGTAATCGCCTTGGCACTCGGATTGCGTCAGGGAGGGGCGCTGGGGCTGAAGTGGTCGGATATTGACATGAAGACCGGAGTTTTGCGGGTGCGGCGGAGCCTCAATCGGCCGAAGTACAAGCACGGCTGCGACGAGGACCCGTGCGGCCGAAAGCCCGGATTCTGTCCGAATTGCCAGAAGGCCCGGCCGGAGACAGCACCAACGAAATCGCGGGCCGGACGACGGACGATCGGCCTGCCGAAGGAGCTGACGAAGGTTCTGCAGGAGCACTGGAAAGAGCAGGCAGCCGAAAGGACACGTGCCCGGCAGCTCTGGAGCGACGAGGGGTGGGTCTTCGCCAAGCGAACCGGAGAGGCGCTCAGCCCGAACATGGACTACCGGGAGTGGAAAGAGATCTTGGCTACTGCCGGGGTTCGTGACGGCCGACTGCACGATGCCCGGCACACGGCCGCGACGGTCCTGCTCATGCTCGGCGTACCCGAGCGGGCTGTCATGGACGTGATGGGCTGGTCCTCGTCATCGATGGTCAAGCGGTACCAGCATGTCACCGCGCCGGTCCGCATGGACATCGCCGAACGCGTCGGCGGACTGCTCTGGGCGGCCACGGAGGCGTAGGGTGACGACCCGGACGAGGGAGCCGCCGGTGGGGTGCTTATGCCTGCCTGAAAGGGGGTCGTTGAGACGCTCGTTGAGACCCTGGGACATGAAGAGAGGCCGGACGCTCAGCGTCCGGCCTCTCTGACGTTCGCGCCCCGAACCCTTGAAGCACGCCCTGACCTGCGGAAACGTGGCTCCTGGGTGCATCTAGGAGACTGGCGGAGGATAGGGGATTCGAACCCCTGAGAGGTTGCCCTCAACACGCTTTCCAAGCGTGCGCCCTAGGCCAACTAGGCGAATCCTCCGCGCGAGAGATTACCGGCTCGGCTGCAGGTCAGCCGAACCGGCCCTGCCGTGACACGGCGGCGACGCTCCCGGGTCGCGGGTGCCCGATGGGGCGTACGGGCCTCGCGTAGACTGCTCCGCGGCTCCCCGCGCGGCGGCATCTTGCCCAATCCCCCCAGGGCCGGAAGGCAGCAAGGGTAAGCAAGCTCTACCGGGTGCGCGGGGAGTCCTTCTTCCCTGTCGGGGCCCACCGTCGCGGCGCTGGGGCGGGCCACCCGGTGCGGTCAGGTCATCGTCTGCCGCAATCCCCACCGGGTCTGCTGAACCGTCGGTGGAGCGGACTAGGGTTCGACCCATGGAAGCGCCGCTCGCTCTCTACCGTCGCTACCGGCCCGAGACCTATGCCGAGGTGATCGGACAGTCCCACGTCACCGAGCCAATCCAGCAGGCGCTACGAAACAACCGCGTCCACCATGCGTACCTCTTCTCCGGTCCGCGCGGTTGCGGCAAGACCACCAGCGCCCGAATTCTCGCGCGCTGCCTCAACTGCGAGAAGGGTCCGACGCCCGAACCCTGCGGCACCTGCCAGAGCTGCGTCGACCTCGCCCGCGGCGGTCCCGGCAGCATCGACGTGATCGAGATCGACGCCGCCAGCCACGGCGGTGTCGACGACGCCCGCGACCTGAGGGAGCGCGCCTTCTTCGCCCCGGTCGCGGCGCGGCACAAGATCTACATCGTCGACGAGGCGCACATGGTGACCACCCAGGGCTTCAACGCCCTGCTGAAGCTGGTCGAGGAGCCCCCCGAGCACCTCAAGTTCATCTTCGCCACCACCGAGCCCGACAAGGTGATCGGGACGATCCGGTCCCGTACGCACCATTACCCCTTCCGGCTCGTTCCTCCGAAGTTGCTTCAGGACTATCTCGCCCACCTGTGTGCGCGCGAGGAGGTCGCGGTCGACTCCGCGGCGCTGCCGCTGGTGGTGCGGGCGGGTGGTGGTTCCGTACGCGACACGCTGTCAGTGCTGGACCAGCTCATGGGTGGTGCGAGCGAGGACGGCGTGACCTATGCGCGCGCGGTGGCGTTGCTCGGCTACACCCACGAGGCGTTGCTGGACGAGGTCGTCGACGCCTTCGCGGCCGGTGACGGCGCCGGTGTCTTCGCGGTCGTCGACAAGGTGATCGAGTCCGGTCAGGACCCGCGCCGGTTCGCCGAGGACCTGCTCCGCCGCCTCCGTGACCTCGTGGTGGTCTCGGCGATCCCCGACGCCGCTACCCGCGGACTCCTGGAGGGTCCGCCCGATCAGGCCGAACGCCTGGGTGGGCAGGCCGCTCGCTTCGGCGCGGCCGAGCTCAGCCGTGCCGCCGACGTGCTCAACGCCGGTCTCACCGAGATGCGTGGGGCGACCGCACCGCGTCTCCATCTCGAGTTGATCTGCGCCCGCATACTGCTTCCTTCCGCGGACCACTCGGAGCAGGGCATCCACGCACGGCTGGACCGGATCGAACGCCGGATGTCGATCCTGGGTTCCGCCGAGCAGTCGGGCGCGCCGGTTGCGGGAACGGGAACGGGGACGGCGAGTTCCTCGCCGGGTGACCGTTCGTCGCAGGATCGTTCCTCGCCGAACAGTTCGCCGGGGGACCGTGAGCAGGAAGCCCTTGGCCGAGAACATCACGACCGGAGCAGCCTGCAGGACGGCGAGCTGTCGGGAGAGGCTCAGCAAGCGGCGGGCAGGGAGAGCGGGTCAACCTCGACAGGTCCGGTGGCCCAGCCGTCCCTGACCGAGTCCCAACCCTCTGTCGCTGACTCGGGGCGGTCGGCTCCGCGGGCGGAGGAGGCCGTCCCTGCGACCACGGCGGAGGCCGGCCCGGCCGGCGTTGCACCGGCCGGCGGGTCCAGCGGGATGAACCTCGCCGACGTACGCAGGCTGTGGCCGGACGTGCTCGAGGCGGTCAAGAAGGCCCGCCGTTTCACCTGGGTGATGCTCAGCCAGAACGCCCAGGTGACCGGCCTCCACAACGACGTCCTCACGGTTGGTCTGATCAACGCGGGGGCGCGCGACTCCTTTGCCAGGAGCGGTAGCGACGAGGTACTTCGACACGCGCTCCGCGACGTGCTCGGGGTCGACTGGCGGGTCGAGCCGGTCATCGACCCGTCGGCAGGAGGCGGGTCCGGAAGCGCGGGCGCCGCAGGCGGTGGACCGACTGCAGCCGGTCCGACGGGTGGCGGTCCGGCGGGTGGCGGCCCGTCGGGCGCTGGTGGACCTGGCGCCCGGCCCTCCGGCGGAGGTGGTCCGGCTCCCGGCGGCTCGCCAGGTAGCGACGGCGGATGGGGCGGCGGACCGTCGTCGTGGGAGGGGTCGTCCGACGGTGGCGGGTCTCGAGCGCGCGCGTCCTCGGCCGGTCCGACCAGCGATCCTGCCGCCGGTGGTACCGGTCCGCGTAGCGGTGGCGAACGTGGCGGCGGAGAACGTGGCTCCGCCGGAGCTGCGGGCGGCGCGCCAAGAGGCGGCGGCAGTCCCGGTGCCTCGCCTGGTGGCGCTGCAGGAGCCACGGGCGGGTCGGGTTCTGCTCCGAGCGCCGGCGCCGATGGGCAGTTCGATCAGGCGTCACCAGCAGGCCAGCGTGAGACCCACTCAGGCACGACGGGCGAGCCGTCCACCACGCGCGAGCCGGCCAGGACGCGCAGCGGTGCGCGCCCGTCGACCTCCGCGCGGTCTGGTCGTACGGAGTCGGTGCGAGGCGACCGCCCAGACGGTGCAGGTCGCCTCGGTCGCGGCCGAGCCGGTGCCGCGAGCTCAGGCGTACCTGCCGACAGGTCCCACGATCCGGACGGGGACGTCGATCCCGACACCGACGGGACGGTATCGGATTCGCCCGCCTCGCAGACCGAACTCCTGGTCCGGGAGTTCGGCGCCGAAGTGATCGACGAGCTTCCCGCCACCTGACCATCGGACGACGCTGCCGGGCCCGTGCCGCGTCCACTACCGAGGTAGCTGGTCCGATCATCTGACCACTTGGGGCCCTGCGCCGCATAGTGGCACTTTCCGGTGTGGAACCATGAGAACTTGTGCGGAGACCTTCAAATCCCTTCTCAGGTATGCCCCGCGAGGTCCCGGTCCTCTCCGCTATCTCGTTCGCCGTCGCCATCGGGTTCGGAGTCGTAGCCCCGGCAATCCCCGTCTTCGCACGCCAGTTCGGGGTCGGCCACACCGCCGCTGCGGCGGTCATCTCCGCTTTCGCGTTCATGCGGTTCGTCTCCGCCCTGAGTGGCGGGAGGCTGGTCGACAGGTGGGGCGAGCGCAAGGTCCTGACGGTGGGGATGTTCTTCGTTGCCGGGTCGACGGCACTCGCAGGTCTCTCCCAGAACTATCTCCAGCTGCTGCTCCTTCGCGCGGTCGGGGGTATCGGAAGTGCGATGTTCACCGTTGCCGCCGTGTCGCTGCTGCTCCGAGTCACCCCGGCTGCGCAACGTGGTCGTGCCAGCGGTCTCTGGCAGGGCGGGTTTCTCATCGGCGGGCTGATGGGTCCGGTCGTCGGCGGGTTCCTCACAGAGGTCTCGACCCGGCTTCCGTTCTTCGTCTACGGGGCAGCGCTGTCGATCGCTGGTGTGATCGGCATGATGTTCCTCGCCAAGGCGAGCCTTCATGACCGGGAAAGGGACACAGACTCGGATGCGGCCCTGGAACGGACGACACTTCGCGAAGCGTTCCGCAACAAGGCGTACCAGGCGGCCCTGGTCTGCAATCTCGGCACCGGATGGGCGCTGTTCGGTGTCCGCTCGAGCCTCGTACCGCTCTTCGTCATCGAAGGGATCAAGCTTGGCGCGATCTGGATCGGCATCGGATTCCTGGTCGGGTCGGCCGTTCAGTCAGCTCTTCTGCTGCCTGCCGGCCGCTTCGTCGACACGGTGGGCCGCCGACCGGCGATGATCCTGGGCGGCCTCCTCTCGATGGCCGCGATGTTGATCGTGACGTTCTCCACGGCACTGCCGTCGTACCTGCTGGCCATGGCGTTGTTCGGTGTCGGATCGGCCTACCTTGGCGTCGCTCCGGGGGCTGTGGTGGGCGACGTCGTTCGGGGCCGTAGCGGACAGTTGGTGGCCGTGTTTCAGATGGCCGCGGACCTGGGGGCGATCGTGGGGCCGCTCGTCGCGGGCCTGCTCGCGGACAGCCTGTCGTTCGGTGCGGCGTTCGGCGCCACGGCCGGAGTCCTCATCTTCGGTCCGCTGCTCGCGCTGCGCATGCCCGAGACCCGCTGGTCGCAGGGCGACACGCCGGTCGTCGCGGCGTCGGCCGAGGTGCCGCTGGGGACTCCGGCGAACGACGCCGGTCCCGAGGCTGCGGCAGCAGCCACCGAGATCAGTCGATCGCAGGATGGACGCCAAGGGCCGTCCGCGTAAGGTCCCGGTCGGTGAATCGCGCGGCGTCGATCGTGACCGATACGGCGACACCGGACGCCTGAAGCCAGAACACCTGGTCGTCGCTCCGGTAGCCCGGACGCCCGTGATGGTCGAACGGCTCCAGTGCCCAGCCGTCGCGCCCGTAGTAGTCGGCGAGGTAGTCGCGAAGATCCCGCAGATTGCTGAGTGCCTTGCCGCGCAGGACCTTGACGGTCAGGTCGACGTGATAGCTCCCGGAGTCGTCTGGTCCGCGCTCCCACACCCGGCTGCGGTGCGTGACGCCTACCCACTCGTAGGTGAAGTCAGAGACGTGTGGGCCCACTCCGTCGGGGAGCCAGCCGATCTCGAATCCGTCAACGATGTTCGGTGCGGCGTCTCGGATCACGCCGTGACCTTCCTTGTCGACTCCCGAGCCCACCCGGCCGCTGCCGCTGGCATCGACCACCACGGGACCGGACCCGCCCGGCGGGTCGGATGGCATCGCGGCGGTCGCGGGCGGTGCGACGGCCACCTGAGCCAGGGCGGTCACAGAGACCCCGATGACGATCGAGGCGCAGGTGAGTCTCGCTGTCGTGAGCATCATTCCTCCACGATGGGTAGTGCCGGCGGCCCCAGGAGTGGGGGAGCCGGCGGTCGTGCGTTCATCGTCGAGGGCGGAGGCTGGGAGCGGGATCGCTCGCTCGGGGGCTGTGGAAAAACACGCCGATCGCCTCCCTGTGGACAAAATCTGGCGCCCGCGGTCGCGCCCGTACGTACCAACCCCGTGGTCGAACGTCCATCGACAGCTGATCGGGGGTCTCATCCCCACGGGGGGTGCGGCATCGTAGGCTCGACCTACAGCGGCAATCCCACCCGCATCATCTCGTCCCGATCAGGCAGGTCCAGATCGCTCCGGGACGAGACGCCAGCTGAGGCCGAGACGAGGGAGATCATCGTGTTCCCTGGCGGAACGCCCGACATGCAGCAGCTCCTGCAGCAGGCTCAGCAGATGCAGCAGGACCTGATGTCAGCGCAGGACGAGCTGGCCCAGACCGAGGTCAAAGGCACCTCCGGCGGCGGACTGGTCACCGCGACGGTCAACGGCGTGGGCGAGCTGCAGCGCCTGGAGATCAAGCCCGAAGCTTGCGACCCCGACGACACCGAGACGCTTGCCGACCTGGTGGTCGCGGCGGTGCTCGACGCCGGCAACAACGCCAAGTCCCTGGCGTCGCAGAAGCTCGGCCCCCTCGCCGAAGGTCTCGGCGGCATGTCGGGCGGGCTCGGACTGCCCGGCCAGTAGGCCGCGCCGCGGGCGGAGAGAGCAGAGGTCGCAGAGTGTACGAAGGTGTCGTTCAGGACCTCATCGACGAGCTCGCCCGGCTGCCCGGCATCGGGCCCAAGGGCGCTCAGCGCATCGCGTTCTACCTACTCGCCGCCGACGCGATCGACGTACGCCGGCTCGCCGACGCACTTGTGCAGGTCAAGGAGAAGATCCGGTTCTGCGACGTATGCGGCAATGTCGCGGAGGAGGAGCAGTGCCGGATCTGCCGCGACGCCCGGCGCGACCCGGCGGTGCTCTGTGTCGTCGAGGAGCCGAAGGACGTCGTGGCGATCGAACGGACCCGGGAGTTCCGGGGCCGTTACCACGTGCTGGCCGGCGCGATCAGCCCGATCGAGGGGGTCGGGCCGGATGATCTTCGGATCCGGGAGCTGATGACCCGGCTGGCCGACGGCACGGTCCAGGAGGTCATCCTGGCGACCGATCCCAACCTGGAGGGCGAGGCCACGGCGACCTATCTCGCCCGGCTGCTCGCTCCGCTGGGCATGCGGGTCACCAGGCTCGCGAGCGGTCTGCCGGTGGGTGGCGATCTCGAGTACGCCGATGAGGTCACGTTGGGCCGTGCATTCGAAGGAAGGAGGTTGCTCGATGCCTGAGACCAACGGCGATCGGCCGACCACACCTGCCGGTGCGGCGAGGCATGAAACGGCCGCTCCGACGACACCCGACGCCGCCCGTCCAGGTGCGCGGTCCACGACCCTTCCAGCCACTTCGGGCACCAAGGGGGATACGACCCGGGCCGGGGGAGCGGCGGGAGAGAATGCGATGACGACGACTGACCCGGGGGTTGAGCACGTGCCAGAAAGCGATGTCGAAGACTTCGCGCAGGAGATCGCCGACCAGGTGGAGAGCTTCCTGATCGCGCTGCGCGAGATCGCGCGATCGGAGCACCACGCGACGGCGGTCCCGCTGCTGCTGCTCGAGGTGAGCCAGCTCATGTTGGCGGGTGGCCGGCTCGGTGCCATCACCGATGTCGTACCCGTCGAACGGTTCGAACCTGACGCTGGTCCCGACCCCGACCTCGACGAACTGCGCGAGCGCCTCGGTTACCTGCTCGCCGATGTCGACGTCTACACCGAGGTGTTCGATCCGTACGGACAGCAGGTCGAGTTGCTGCACGGCCGGCTGTCCGACGACCTGGCCGGGATCGCGTCGGCGCTCGTACACGGGCTGAAGCACCACCGCGCCGGACGGATCGACGAGGCGCTGTGGTGGTGGCAGTTCTCCTACCTGTCGAGCTGGGGCGCCGAGGCCGGTGCGGTGTTGCGGTCGCTGCACTCGGTGGTCGCGCACGCACGTCTCGACTCCGGTTCGGACGAGCCGAACGC